>JAPORK010000284.1:0-1793 GCA_026710285.1 Endozoicomonadaceae bacterium
CAATGATCAGCAAGCTATCTTCAACTACAAATATGATGCACTGAATAATCTGGCTACAATGATCTGTATTGGTTCTTCCGGATTACCATTGTGCCCAAGAGATACTGATTTTTCAAAGATCAGCTTACAGAAAGCTCCGGTTATTACCCGACAGGATTATTATTTTACATCACTTAACCGTATGGCTAAAATTAATGAATCGTTACAAAGCTTAATACAGAACAAAAGTATAAAAAAAATAATCCATTATCATTATACAGATTCTTCTGTGCCAATGCGTATACAAAATATTAATATAACATGGAACAATCAACCTAAATTAGTACACACCTTTAGTTATGACAGCGTAGGTAATATGGTCACTGACGGGGAAGGTAACCACATCATATATAATGCTTTTAATCAGATAACCAGGATAATTAAACCTGATGGAGAGGAGAGTTATTATGGCTATGATGGAAGCGGAAGAGAAATATATGAAAAAAGTCGTTCAGGTATTCACTTCCTTTTCTACCAGGGACATAACTTAATTAATGAACGGATAAGCACATCAAAAGAAACAGCGCATACCATTGGTTATCAGGGGATTGCCAAAACTATTGATGGTGTTATTCAACAATATAATGAAAGTAATTATAAAGGTGATGTAATTGGTGTACTGACAAAAAAACTCAAAAATGACTGTTATCAACTAAGTCAACGCATTGTCTATAGTCCTTATGGTATGCGCTGGAATGCTAACAAAAATTCACTTCCTGCTTATCAGCAAACACTACTAGGTTTTGACGGAGAACGAACAGATCCTGCTACCAAATGGCAATTTTTAGGAGCAGGACATCGAACGTACAATCCACAGCAACGTTACTTTGTAAGTGAAGATCCGGCAGGCGGTGGTTATGGATTCGGCAGTAATAACCCGATAATGAACAGTGATCCGGATGGTAATATGCCGAAGTGGCTTGGCTCTGCTTTTGAGTGGATTAATTATTTCACCTCTTTCGGACTGAGTGCATTGCATGCCAAATGGGCAAATATCGCCGGAGCTGTTGTCACCTCTGCCCTTACTGTTGCAACATTAGGCGGGTCAGCTTATACCTGTGGAGGCACATTGCTGGCATCTGCCGTGACAGCCGGAGCCACGGTTGCTGGTAGTGTACCTGTAGTTGCGGCAACAATACCTGCTAATCAGGGGCTGAACATTGCCGCTTCCGTGATAGGTGTTATGCAAATGGTTAGTATGGCTGCAACAGCTGCTTTTGATATAGGGCTATGTTCATTTGCACCAAAACGGACAGTCTGGTTTGATGCAATACCATTAAAATCATTGCCTTTGAGTATGCCTGCAAGAATCCGTACGACGACGGCAGTAGGTTTGTTTGATGTTACAAATTTTTTTAAAACCGAACTACCAGATCTTATATCCTATTGTGGCGGAAGGATTAGCGTAAATATTAAATCTTTTGATGAGCTTAACACCGTATGGAACTATTTATATGCACACTGCTATTTAATGGAATGTGACGCAGCAGCTATACTGATATTTGCTAAAATAATGAAACGACCTCTCAGTCTTATAGATATTGAGCTTCTTTTGCACGCTAAAGTAATTTTACGAGAAATGTTATATCTGGAAGATGATATTGGGATTAGTGCAGAGCGGAGCATAAAAGGTAATTATGTTAAAAGACTCTGGAAGATGTGGACAAAACTATATGATGGCATACCAAATTGCACAATATAATGGCTTTACGCATTGGGGTATTAACGATAGCGACCACTTGTTCTTCAAAATT
>JAPORK010000284.1:1803-15073 GCA_026710285.1 Endozoicomonadaceae bacterium
ATATAATTGGTAAGTTTAGTGATGATATTTATATAGAATATCATCATGTTGATGAGCAGATATATTTTGATGTGCGTACTCTTGATCAACTTGAAAAGAGTTTCTTTAAATTTGTACCCTATGACGAGCTCTATATTGATTATTATATAATCTTTAAACAAAGATAAAACTGTACTGTAATAATAAAGTAATTTTTTCTGGTCGAAATATGATTTTGAATACTTTAAAATAATTCTTTGTAATTAGGATCTGTTGATATTTTGTGAAAGCTGAGCAATATGACAAAACATCAACAGACTCTGGCATATGAAGCACAGCACCACAAATTAAAAATAAACAGACATAATTATACTACTTTTTACTTCTAAATATTCCGGTTAGTTTTGAAAGAAGTAACATAAATCCACTACTTTTTCTATTATTAGAAGTCAGATACTTAACTATATGAGTATGACCAAATAAAGCAGCAAAAAAAGTGGCATTGGTACCCATTCCTGTATTTTCATTAATGTTTGCACCATTTTCGACCAACAATTTTACAATATCAAAATAGCCTTTAAAACAAACTCCTGATAAAGGTGTTTGTCCTCTGTCATTTTTTTTATCAATAAGAGCACCATATTCAGTTAGCATCTTAGTTGTTTCAAAGTTACCATTGTATGCAGCTAACATTATCAGACTATTACCTTTTTCATCACACAAATTTACAGGTAATTTAGCATCAAGCATTAACTTCAGATCCTGAGCCTTACCTTTTCTGGCGAAATCAAGAGCTACTTGTTGTAGCTCTGTATATCTTTTTTCTTCTTCAGGGGTAACTTGCATTTTAAAAACCTAAAGCTTTTTTTACTCCTGATTCATAATCTTTATGAACTTGTTTAAATAAAGCTAACTGCCTGTTAACTATCTCATCAGGAACGCCCTGCATTGACTCAGCAATATTACTGAACAATTGTGATTTTTGATTATCATTCATTAAATTGAATAGCGCTCTTACTTGTGAAAAATCATCATTACCATCTCTGTGGTTATACCTGGCAGCATCACCTTCAATCGCTAAGCTGGGTTCATTATGAACACTGTTTTCAACCGGTCCATTAAAACTATTTGGCTCATAATAAGCATCTGTTCTTTCTCTTACTGCAAAATTCATACTTCCATCGGCATGGTAAGTATTTACTTCATTGACTGGTCTGTTGACTGGTAACATTTCATAATGGGTACCAATTCTGTATCTGTGTGCATCCGGATATGAAAAAATTCTGGCTTGTAGCATTTTATCAGTAGAAAAGCCAATTCCCGGAACTATATTAGAAGGAGAAAAAGAAGACTGTTCTATTTCATTAAAATAATTTTTTGGATTTTCATTTAAAACCATCTCCCCAACATCAATCATTGGATAATCTTTATGTGGCCAAACCTTGGTTAAATCAAAAGGATTAAATGCACATGTTTTGGCTTGTTCTTCTGTCATAATTTGTATTTGAAAATTCCACTTTGGAAAATCTTCATTTTCAATACTATAAAAAAGATCCTTTTGTGAACTCTCTCTGTCTTCGGCAATAATTTTTGCTGCCTGCTTATTCGTAAGCGTCCTAATACCTTGTTTGGTTTTAAAATGAAATTTAACCCAAAATCTCTCATTTTTATCATTTATTAAGCTATATGTATGCGAACCATATCCATTTACATGTCTGTAACTTTGTGGAAGTCCTCTTTCGGACATTAAAATGGTAACCTGATGTAAACTTTCCGGAGATAAAGACCAAAAGTCCCAGGCTGCTGTATTACTTCTTAAGTTTGTTACAGGATGTCTTTTTTGGGTATGGATGAAATCAGGAAATTTGTAAGCATCTCTTATAAAAAAAACAGGTGTATTATTTCCCACTAAATCCCAGTTGCCTTCCTGAGTATAAAATTTTAAAGCAAAACCTCTGACATCTCTTTCTGCATCTGCTGCGCCGCTTTCACCTGCAACAGTTGAAAATCTTAATAGTAATCTGGTTTTTTTCCCTTTTTGTAAAACTTTTGCTTTTGTATATTGAGATATATCATGGTTGATAGTTAATTCTCCAAAAGCACCACTTCCTTTTGCATGAACGACTCTTTCCGGAATTCTTTCTCTGTTTTGATGGGCTAGTTTTTCAATTAACTGATAATCTTGCACTAAAACAGGACCTCTTAGACCTGCTGTCATTGAATTTTGATTATCACAGATTGGATTGCCTGCCGTGGTTGTCATGTTTTTTTTCATAACTATCCTTTCAAAAATTTTATCAATGGAGAAATTTTTTCTTTCATCAAATAAAACTATATTCTTAAAATAAGTTTTTATATAACGTAAACATTCCTCACATTAATTACTATTCAGGTTATCTTGTATATAGTCTATTGTATTAAAGTGTGCTTCTCTACTTGTTGATTTTTATGCTAATCAAGAAATTAACGTGGAACCCTAAAACCTGCCAACCCGATTAAGGTGTATAAGATACCCAAAGCCGGCGCGAAAAACATCAGAAAATGTTTCTTAGGCAGGTTGCAATAAAAAAGTTTACCCTGTCAAATAGTTCAGAATATGGAATAATTACTGCTTAAAATAGTCAAATTTAACGTATATAAATTTCGTGCTCATATACTGATAATTTTGTACTTTATAAAAAAAGCGAATGATAGATTCACTACAGAAAAAAATTATTAACTACAATTAATAAAGCTTAACCACAACAATAAATATAAAAGAGGGAAAGCGAAATGAAAAAGTCTCTAACAACAATTATAGTCTTTATCAGCTGCTTAATTTCTGTTTCAGTTCTGGCAACAGTAAATCATATTGAAGTTGTGAATCATACCGGCGCTGATATTGATATTGCGTTTACGGGAACAGGTTGCTGGGGAACGCACAGCATGACGAAATCCGATATTCAGTCCGAGGTTTGCCAGTATGTATCAAAGGTTAAGTCTTCAGATACTCCCACAGATCATAAGTTTTCCGGTAAATACAACCTTCATGTTCACTGGGTGTACTCCGGTTGGGGTACGAGCAACCGTAAGTTTGCAGTAGGACATGGGAGGTATGTCATCTGCCCAGATAAAACTGCTAAACCCTGTAAGCTGGTAAATTATAAAAATAATTCATGGCTGTGTACCTGTCAAAATAAATATTGGAAATGAAAAGCTCGGTTTGATGATTTATCCATTTAACAGAATAAATCATCAAACCGGGAAGAATAAATATATGCAACACTCTTTCCATCAAACTTTAGGGAGCCAAAATTTACTTTAAGTTCCTTAAGGGGTTGTTGATAAAACCACAATCTGCATGTCAGTTTCTTCTGCTGTTCTCTAAACGCTGCCATTACCTTTTTTATAAAGGCAAAAGATTCAGTCTGTTAAAATACAGCCTGTGACTATCCTTCTTATCGTTTATTTTAACGGATAAACTTGTCTGATATAAACAGTGCCAGGGCAGTGAATCTATTTTATTTTTGTACAGTCCTATGCCGAAGCAATGATAAATAAAAATGTATGGACACAAATTTTGCTTCCTGATATTTAGGCTAAAGTGGCTGAATATGTTTAAAAATAAATAAGGATGTACTTTTTTTTCTGACAAAGGGTAGTTATACTGAGTTCTACTTTTTTATCACTATATCATCAATTAAGAGAGGCATTAATTTTGTCATATTGGGCTGAAATAGGGCTGTTTGTGGGAAAAACAGCCATTATTGTGATCGCGGTTTTCGCAATTGTCACTATTATTGCATCGGCTGCTCAAAAAGCTAAAGGTATGATTGCACAGGGATGCTTGTCTGTAAAACATCTGAACAAAACCTTAGATGATGCAAAGAATATTCTGCGTACTACCGTCATACCAAAAGCTGAGTTAAAACAGATACTAAAAAGTGAACACAAAAAAGAAAAGCAGAAAGAAAAACAAAAGAATGATCACCAAAAAAGTATATATGTAATTGATTTTAAAGGTGACATGAAAGCTTCTTCAGCAAAAAATCTGAGTGAAGAGGTTTCTGCAATTCTTAGTATTGCTAAAAAAAATGATGAAGTACTTGTCAGGTTGGAGAGTCCGGGAGGGATTGTGCATGGATATGGCTTTGCCATGTCTCAACTGGAGCGAATTATAAAAAATGATATTCGGTTAGTTATTGCTGTTGATAAAGTAGCAGCAAGCGGAGGCTATATGATGGCCTGTGTTGCGAACCATATTATTGCCGCTCCTTTTGCAGTGATAGGGTCAATAGGGGTTATTGCACAGTTGCCTAATATTAACCGCCTGTTAAAAAATAATAATATTGATATTGAACAGCATACCGCAGGAGAGTATAAACGTACTTTAACGGTTCTGGGTGAAAACACAGAAAAAGGACGCAAAAAATTTCTCGAAGACCTTGAGCGTACCCATGTATTATTTAAACAGCATGTAGAAAAATATCGCAAACAAGCCGACATCGATAAAATTGCCACCGGTGAAATCTGGTATGGACAGGAAGCTATTGAAAAAAAATTAATTGATGAACTTGGTACCAGTGCAGAGTATTTATTTACACAGATGAATAAAAACACCAATGTTTATCAGGTTAACTGGAAAGAAAAGAAAAAGGGAATACTCCAAAAATTTGGTAAAGGGGTAGAAAATACAACATTAAAAGTAGTTGATAACCTATGGGAAAAAATGACCAATCGTTTTTTTTAATATGCATTTAAATAATTTGTTAACCCAATTTTTAATATGTTGGGGACCACAATTATTAAGGTCCCCGATTACCTTTTTTAAGTATTTATCCTCTTGCTGCTTATATACAGTAGCGCAGACCTGATCAGGCAATTACCCATTTTCATAAGATCTGCGTTCATAACTGCTTTTTTTGTTGCATACCAAAGCAGGTAAACTTCATTTTTACAGAGAACAGCCCCAGATTAAGTATGATTTTTGTTAAATGAAAAATTAAAAAAAGCTCTCATTGGCGAAATTATAATCATTATGTCTAAGTCTATAATATAAAATTTTGTAAATAAGAGTAGTGCATGGGTTGATATTAATGAAAGTCCGTGTAAACTAAAATTCTGCTATGAGTATACTGTTTTGAGATTTATGCAATGCAAAACGAGAAATTTCTCTGTAGATGATGATCGTGTTGCCATTGTTAATTCAATGAAAAGTGTTGTAGCTAAAAATTTAGATATAAAATATTATACAGGTGAGATAAATGTCTACAGAAACTGGTACCGTAAAATTCTTCAATGAAGTGAAGGGTTTTGGGTTTATCCAACGTGAAAATGGTCCTGATGTATTTGTACATTTTAGTGCTATAAAAGGTGATGGTTTTAAAACTTTAGCTGAAGGTCAGCGTGTTGAATTTACTATAGGTAAAGGACAAAAAGGTCCTCAGGCAGAAAATGTTACAGCACTTTAAAGCTTTTTAAACTATTTGTTTATAAATTTTTAATTTTAAAACAATAACTGCCAGGTGTACGTAAAAATTTGCAAAATATTATTCTTGATAACTTAAATTCAAAAGTAAATAATGTGATTTTTTTATAACCATCTGGCTTTAATTTTCTCAAAGTATTCCACTTCACAGCACAACAATCCAAATTTATTCTGGGTCTCTGATTTGCAAAGGATTTTAATCCAATGCATATAAATCATAAATTACTGCTTTTTATCAGACTGATTGATAAAACCGGCTTCACCATTCTACTTATTCACTGATAATATTTTTCTCCTGATAAATATACCTATTCAACCTGAAAGCACTAAATTCACTTACTCAAAAACGCCATTATTAAAAGATTATGCAACACACTGCTGTAGCGTTGAATAGATATAGATTATTAAGATCCCGGTGCGTGATATTGTCAGGAAACTTATTCAGAAGGCAGATGGTAAACATGAAATAATCACTTATCTTTTAAAAATTAATGATATCCGGATAGCGCTGTTTAGGAATATCAAAAAACAAGAATCACCTTTAATTAAGTATTTGAAAAATAAGGATTTATTTTTTTTGTTCAAAAAATGATCAATTTGTTTCTGTGTCTTTATTTTCAAGGCTTTTTTATACAGTAAAAGATGTTTTCCACAAACTTATCCACAAGATATGTGAGTAAATTTTATTCACATATTTAAACACAATAAAACAAAAAAACACTTTACATTTGAGTTATTTTATAAGAAAATGCAGAGCCGTGCCGTCAGCCTAAAACAACTAGGGCAAGCTAAAAAGCATACCAAAAAAAGCCTGAAGCTTTTCCAGTCTCTCTTCATAATGCTGCAAGACAGCAAGACAATGCCACATACATAGTATTGCTGTTCGCAGAATGCAGAAACTCTCTCCACATTTTTTGTCAGCAACACCCTCAACGTGCATAGGACTAAAGTCTAAAGCCTCTATATTATTAGGAACAAAATAAAAAATTTACCCTTCTAATTAGCTAAATGAAGTGAAAGTTAGCCCTATACCTGCCAATGAGGCAAGTAAAATCAGTGGCTTATATATTTTAATTTAATGTAAATCAAGGAAGGTATTATGCATCTTACAATTCGAATTATAAAAGCACGCAGAGAAAAAAAACTTTCTCAGCAAGCACTTGCTGATTTGATCGGTATTTCAAGAAGTGCTCTGGCCCAGTGGGAGACGGAACTTAGCCGTCCAACACTAAAAAGTTTACGGAAAATGGCTGAAGTGTTGGGTGTCTCTTTTGAATGGCTGGCAACAGGTCGTGGCAACCAATATCTGACGATAGCAGAAGATGAAATTCAGGATAGCGAACTGGATTCAGAAATTAACCGTCTGATTCCTCGTTTGACAGTTAAACGTAAAAAAGCAGTTTTAGAAATTATTCGGGAAATGCACTAACAATACGTTTTGACCATTTTTTTGAAAGAAAGGGCTTCAGGGCTGTCTCTTAGCCACACTTTTCAGGCTCTTATTTTTATTCAGGTAGGTTGCCTGCTACTGAATATACCAGTCTTTTTGGCATAAACCCGTAGGCTGAGCTTGTCAAAGCCTGCTGACCGTACCGCTCATCCGCAGGCTGAGCTTGTCAAAGCCTGCTGATCGTACCGCCCATCCGCAGGCTGAGCTTGTCGAAGCCCGATTGAATTACCTTGAGGGAGACAAGACACCTGGGGGCGTTTTATTTGCACTAGGTGTCGGCCATTTTTTTGCCCACTGACTCTGATATTTCATAGACTCCATTGGGACGACAAGATGAATATCGCTAACCCGCATGGTAAACAATGTACCATTTAAATGATCTAGCTCATGCTGAAAGACCTTTGCAGCAAATCCGGTCATTCTCATTTGCACAACTTCTCCTTTTTCATTTAGCCCCTCTACATCCACATGTGAAGGACGTTCAATCCACCCACGTATTCCTGGTACAGAGATACAACCTTCCCACCCCCATGACGTTGTTGGACTGACAGCCCGAATTTTTGGGTTAATCCAAAACTGAAAAGGAATATCTGGCGCACCAGCATAGCGATTACGATTATTATTATCAATGCCAAGACAAAAAACCCGTGCCATCCAGCCAATTTGTGGTGCTGCAAGACCAATGCCATCCAGGCGATATTGAGAATTCTTGAGTACCATCAAGTTGTGCTGAAAATCGTCTGAATGAATTTTATCAGCTGAAATTTCTTTTTGTTTTTCAAACAATGAGGGGTGCCCCATTAATACAGCAGCAGGTTCATTATCAAGGCGCATAATCTCTCTCTGAGAATAATAATTATAGATAAAAGTTATTATAATACTTTTCTGCGGTAACAGAGATAATATACTTTTTAAATTTAACCAGAGAACTGATAACATTAATAGAGTAACGCTGCAATTAAGTGCGTACATATCACCAACAATTCACAGCATTATTAATGAGCAACTAAAGCCATGAAACCAATTGATTTTAAACGTTATACCTTATTTTTAGTAATGACCTATCTTTTGCTGCCTGCCCTGTCCTGTGTATATGTCCCTGCACACAAACCAGATTTTTCTTCCATGCCAGTTACAGAGCGTAAAGAAGCGTTTACAGCAATGATGTTACCGTTGATCAGAGCGGCAAATAAAAAAGTTATGTCACAACGCCAATACGTTGAAAAACTGTCACATCAGCACACGTTTTCTGATGATGAAATAACATTATTACGCCGCATTGGTGATCAATATAAACTACCGCTGAGCAAGACCCCGCCTGAAAAAAGCTGGTTTGAAAAAATATTAACCCGTGTTGATATACTGCCTCCTTCAATGATGTTGGTTCAGGCAGCCACGGAATCTGCATGGGGTACATCAAGATTTTCTGTTACAGGTAATAACTATTATGGCATGTGGTGTTATTCAAAAGGGTGCGGCATGGTGCCAAAAGAACGACCGGCAGGTCATACATATGAAGTGCGTCGCTTTAACACTACACAGGATTCAGTGGATGCCTATCTACACAATATCAACACCTTTTCAGCCTATGTTGGTCTTAGAAGTATTCGTGCAGATCAGCGTTCAGAAAAAAAACCATTAAACAGCATGGAACTTGTTGAGGGGCTGGTCAAGTATTCACAAATGGGCGCAGCTTATGTTGAATCATTACGCAAATGGATCAGAAGAGATCATCTGCGTAAGTTTGATGAGCAAATGGTTACAGAACCAGAGCCAGCTGTTAAAGATATTAAAAATGCCAAAGATGTTCAGGATGCTAAAGACACTAAAGATATACATTACTATAAACAGGCTTCCCGTCTTTTTGAAAATCATAAACCATAAGAAGTACTATTTGCCACCAGAAAAATCCAGATGGCGCCATGCCTCATATAAAGCAACTGCCACAGCATTGGAAAGATTCATACTTCTGCTGTCAGGCTTCATGGGCAATCTTAATACATGCTCTGCTGGTATACAGTCAAGAATCTCCTGAGGCAAACCGCGCGTTTCTGGTCCAAACAGTAAAGCGCTTTCTTCCTGATAATCTGCTGTTGTATAGCAGGTTTTACCTTTTGTACTAAATGCAAACAGCTGTTTAGGTTGTACAGAAAGCATAAATATCTCAAAGCTTTTATGTACATGTACATTAGCCAGCTCGTGGTAGTCCAGCCCGGCACGTTTCACTCTTTTATCATCTAAAGCAAAGCCAAGTGGCTGAATTAAATGTAAATGGTGCCCGGTATTTGCACAAATACGAATAATATTTCCGGTGTTAGGCGGTATTTCCGGTTGATATAAAACAATGTGTAACATTTAAGAAACCTGATAATTAATTATGCCGCTATTAATGCCTGATATAATAAATGATAAAGATAATAAAAACTATTTACAGGATAGTCTTTTTTTACTGTTAATATGAGACACATTATGTATAATAGCAGGTCAGACGTATAATCTTGCAGATACAATATTGCCTCCATTCGATTGTTTATAAAAACAGAGCAAAAAAAACAGTAAAAAAACATCCAGATAAACAATGACCTCATAACAATTATCAGGGAAGATATTTATGATCATGAAAAAAAGTAACCCGCTAAGCCTGATGTTTTTATGCTTTTGTTTGTTTAGCCTAAAAGTGATAGCAAGTGAGACACTGGATGCTCCTGATTTTCCATCCACAGTCACTTTACCTGGTCCTGCCAATATGGGAACAAATCACCAGGTAAGCAGTAATAATACGATAAGCTTTACAGTAAATGCACAGAATCAGGCAGGTCAGCCGCTTAATTTTCGTTTTACTGGTATTACACAAACTACAGGTGGGGGAGGGTCTGGCGGAAACAGTGGCTTTAGATTGTCTAATGGTGCTTATTCAATCCCCGTAGATATTTCAATAAACAGCAGATGTGATGGTAATGGAGCTACAATACCGGGATGGAATTCTCTTCCTAATGATTTTAATCGTACATACAGAGGGAGAAGTTCTGCTAACAGCCCCTGTGGTGAATCACAAATAAAGGTATCTATGCCAAACACTAGCACATACAGCTTGTATGCAGGAACATATGAAGGAACATTTTCAATTTCTATGGCATCAGAATCTGGTTCTGCTGTATCTTCTCCGTTAATGAGGGTTACATATGAGGTTCCACCGCTGGTAATTATTACCGGATTGCGGGATATAGTACTTACAAGAGAAGCTAATGGTCGTTATTCCAGTGGTAGTGCTTTTTGCATATTCAATACACAACTAGCAGCATCTGGTGATACCATAGATGTATATATAACAGCAAGGGGGAATGGTAGCAACGGTGCATTTACAATGCAAAATAATGGTTTTTCAATTAATTATACAACTTTTGTTGCACGTGCTGGTCATGAAGGATCACTACGCTCATTCAATCTCCAGAGTGGAGTACGGCAGGAGCTTTTTCCGATTAGATTAGATTGTAATGATGGGGTAAATGCTAACCTAACAGTGGAAGTTTCAGCTGATGATGCACAGAAGGCTCCGGCAGGTCTTTACACAGGGATACTCACTCTGGAGGTAATCCCAAAATAAAACCGGATGAAAGACTGCAATAAACTTTGCTACAAAATACGGATTAATATCGGGCAGAGCAGATATACAAATTTGAACTGTTGGAGCGGGAAACGAGATTCGAACTCGCGACCCCAACCTTGGCAAGGTTGTGCTCTACCAGCTGAGCTATTCCCGCACAAAGACTACAAGCTACAGGTAATGCAACCAGTATTGCACTGCCTGTTTTCATTTTTCTTCTGACAAAGTGGCGTCCCCTAGGGGAGTCGAACCCCTGTTACCGCCGTGAAAGGGCGATGTCCTGGGCCACTAGACGAAGGGGACATACCTGTTTCTTTCATTAACTGATGCGCATTTTATTTGTGTTATTATCGTTTGTCAATAATTACGTGATATTATTACTGAAAAGGGTTTCAGCAGTTTTTGCAAAAACGGTCTTAAAGGTTATATATCCAACACAAAAAATAAACCCGGATTCATATTAAGCATGATAAAATTTTCAGATAATAATTATTTTAGCACTGTAAAAATATCAACAAGGGAACCTCCATGCAGACAAATGATACATTATCAGCAAGACTGTTTAATCAGTCTGTCAACATAAAACAAATTCAGGACATCTGTAAGCAGGCAAGTCAGGCTATTTTAACTATTTATGCAAAACAAAATCATCAGGTGAATTTTAAATCTGACGGATCTCCCGTTACCAATGCAGATTTAGCCTCGCATGAAATTATTACACGATCATTACAGACACTCACAGCTAGCTGGCCGGTACTTTCTGAAGAAGCTGCGGATATTCCATACTCAGAACGTTCCTTATGGGACACCTACTGGCTCGTTGATCCACTTGACGGCACCAAAGCATTTGTCAACCGAACTGATGATTTTAGTATAAACATTGCTTTGATCAGCCAGCATAGACCTGTTTTTGGTATGGTCTATATTCCAGTCCAGGATCTTTGCTATTTTGGCGGGAGTCTATTTCATGGTGCCTGGCGTCAACGTTCAAACGAAGATCCGCTCAGCATCACAACAGCTTCCTGTCATTTAGGTGAACGTGTAACCATTGTAATCAGTCGCAATATGTCAGAACAGGATATGCCCGAACTGTTCAAGCAACTCCGTTATTATTTTACTAAAATTCGTATTATTGAATCAGCTGGTGCCATTAAAGGATGTATGGTTGCCGATGGCAGTGCTGATATCTATCCGCGACCCGGTACAACCTGTGAGTGGGACACCGCTGCATTTCAGGCTATTGTGGAAGCTGCCGGTGGTCAGGTCGTTGATTCACAGGGTAAAGTACTTGAATACAATAAAAAAGCCGACCTTTTCAATAGTGATTTTTACGTTACCGGCGACCTTCTGCCAGAATGGAAGCAACTTATTTTACAGTTGAGCAGGTGAAGTTATCTGCCTGCTCAGATAAGAGTAAAGACGCTGAAGCAAACAATTATCCAGTTTCGACCTGTTCTGCCTGGCATATTTCAGTTTGCAATTTTATTAAACCTAACCTAGATTAAGTTGCGCATGAAAACCACAGTTTTCAGTAACGAATATTAATTCTTATAAAAACAATAATAAAGGTAGAATCATGTTGTCATTTATGCGTAAAAAAATATTCCTTTTACTCTGCTTATTTTTTGTCGGTTGGGCAAACCTTGCTAACTCAGAACTTATTCCGGAAGACGAACAAATGGATATAATCAGCAAGTATTCACTGATTGTACCGCAAACCAATACCAACGCTGCTTTTTGCCCTTACAGCTTTAAAAAAATGCAAGACCTACTTGCAAATCAGGCTTCGCCTGATCAAAGTGCTCCACTACCTGATCTGTCTATTGATGGAATCGTCTCACATAACGTCTTTTTAAGTAACAAACCTATTAACGACAAAATAAAAAAAATGTCAGATACCTCTGTTTATCACGACTTAGAACCTGCAACGCTGCAAAAAGCAAACGAAGAGATTTACCGGTTAACAAACAATCTGATTGAAGGTAAGCTTCAATGGGATTTTGATACAACCGGCTTTCTTGCTGCAAATGTCACTTATCTTAAAAATAAATGGCTGATTCAATTTGAAGATGTAAAAAATGGCATGGACTTTTACCATCACGATGGCTCTGCCAAAAAAGTTCCTGCTTTTAGAGCAATAAATATTAGCAAAATGAAAGTCGTGTCAACATCCGGGTATACTGTATACGTTATTCCTTGTAAAAACAAAAACCAACAGATGTTAATTATAGAGCCTTATGAAGGCAGCAGAGAAACACCCAATACTTTCCTGGACTCAAAAGGAAAATGGTTAGATATTATAGAGACCGCCAGAGCAAATGCAAAACCTTTAGATGATGCATATGACGATATGGACTTTATTACATTCACAATGCCAGAATTTACAATTAAACAGCAGCATAATCTAACATCTCATCTTCCAATCCCCGGTGAATATGGTCAAGCCAATCAGGATATTTTTATTAAGGTTGATAAAAATGGTGTAGAGGCAGCTGCTGTAACAAATGTAGTAAGCGCCGACTCTTGTGCAAGCCGGGAAAAGCATATTAAGATTAATAGAGCATTTGCTTTCCTATTTACAGATAACAGTACTACCTTACCACTGTTTATGGGGGCAGTATACGATCCTACTGAAAAATAACAGAATAACTAAACCATATAGTTGACATCCTCCCCTTCCTAAAGGAAGGGGATTCCTCCTGAGAGACGCTCATATCCGAGCGCAAGAATGTTTCTGGCAGCATTAACATCTCTGTTCAATACAGCTCCA
>JAPORK010000061.1 GCA_026710285.1 Endozoicomonadaceae bacterium
CTATTGAAGGAATGCTTTTTGATCTTGAAAGGCGCCAAAGTAATGGTGATGAAGTCTCAGCACTGGTTCTAAAATTTTTAAAACGCCCTCATGCAAATGCTACAGCGGCAACACTGACTGACAATACACCCTGGTTTTATCGGTGGATGAAATCATTGCAGACGCTATTCACTCAGCCAAAGGAATTTTCTTTTTCAGAACAACTGGCTATGTTAACAGATTCACCACATACTGATGAAAGCAACCGGATTAAACGCTTTTATGACCTTAAAGAGAGAGGATATCAATATCAAAATAACTATACTTTCAGTAGTTATGAAGCAGATGAAGACAGAAGAACACAACGTGATGTCCCGAACGATATTGTGCAGACTGATGAAGAGGTGAAAGAAATTCTGGATGCTGAATATTCACTGCTTACGAATTCAGCTGACGGCTCTGATTTATCTGACAGCTTATCACCTGCTAACACAAGCAAATCAACAACACTGTTTACTGGTTCAGCCTTAAAAAAAACATGTGGAATTGCTTTTGCAGCAATATGCTTTTTTTCTATGATCAATAGTGGATTAGCATTAAACAGACCGCCCCGGTCACACACGTCAGAGGATGTTTGTAATCCACAAAACTGTAATCTTTTATCTAATCTGAACTTTACTACATCTTTGCGAAATAATGTGGATGGTTGTTTTAAGTTAGCAGAAAATATCACATTGAATTCACCGCCTTATCTACTTGCTCCCGTAAATTGCGAAAGTATTTTTTCAGGCGTACTGGAAACAGGAAATTATACTATTCATGCAGGTAATGGAACGCTCCCTTTCTTTCCCTGTATCAGTCAGGCGAAAATTTCAGGTAACGTTAACCTTTGTGCAGCTACTCAGGCGCATAATCAGCCGGTCATTGCCAGAACAGTATTGAATTCAAATACCATCGCTATTAAACAAACCGGTAAGTGTAATACACAACGTCCGCTACTGGATCAAATTATTGGTGACTACAATCAAATTAGTTTCAATGGTAATTCAATAAATGTAACAGTTGCTGCTAATAGTGGTGTTGTTGCAAACAGTGTTTCAGGCAGTAATAATACGATCACAGCTGAAAATGCTCAGCTACTGAATGCCCCCCTTGTCTCGATGAGCGAAGGTTTTCATAATACCTATCATCAGAAGAACATGAATATTACCCGCTATACAAAGAACTATCTTACAGATACTCAGTTTTTAGTGGCTGATCAGTTAACAGGGAGTAATACCGTCATCAGACAACACAATATTGATGCGACTTTTATTACACCATCTGTACCCGACATTAATACCCTCAACAGAAATATATCGAAGACAGAAAGAGGAAGAACAACTGTTTTTTCTTCTGATGCCATTATCAGAGTTTCTTCTCCTGAAGATACAGTGAGAATTACCAATATCAGTGATCATACGCAAGTCTGGTCTGCTATTAAAAACAATGGTTATTTTGAAATATACAGAAATGGTCTGTGGGAAACTGTTTGTGAAGATACGCTGAATGAAAAAACAGCCCATGTTGCCTGTAAATCAATGGGTTTTTTAAGAGCAGAGAGTGAAGGGCACAGGCTCAGGTTAAAAGAAGTACTGCCTCCGGTTAAACTGAATACTACACTTGTCCATGCTAATAAAAACTGTACTGGCTATGAGCAACATTTGAGTCAGTGCAACACAATAAATACGCATCGGGGACCCTGCCTGCAAAATGAAGCAGCGCTGCTTTCCTGTTCAAATGAAAAAATAGTCAAAAACAGCAGCTTTATGCTAACTGATCCTTATTCTGATCGTCCTGATCGTTTTGATACGACTAACAGGGGATGGGGTCGGCTTGAAGTACGTGACATCTCTCGTGCAGTCTCACTGGGCAGTTACGGTCCAGGTGTCGGTGATATACATAGCGTCTGTGGCAGAGGATTTAATAATGACAGTGCGATTATAGCATGCAATATTCTAGGCTATGATACAGGTTATGTCTCACCAGTTCAGCCGATACCACTGCCTGATAACGTTCCTATACTTTCCCTTGACTGGCGTTGCAATGCAAGAAATATTGTATCTTTGTTCTCTTGCAGTCTGAGAAACGGAAATTTAATTGATTATGATTGTACGCATAATGATGATGTTGTTGTAAGCTGTAATGAACGTCTTGCCCAACATTATTCTGTCCGTTTAACCGACAGGCACAGTAATGATAAACATCGTGCCGATACTACAACCACCGGTTTTGGCAGACTGGAGGTACACAACCGATTCTACCGCAACTTCTCCGCAGTATGTCCGGAAAATGTAAACGATGAAGTTGCAAATGCTGCCTGTCGACAACGTGGATTTAGTAATGGATCATTTTCTCATTTGAGCATTAAACCGGTTAGTCTGTCATTTTATAATTCTTCTCAACTACAACTTAATTGCAGCGCTAATCAAAATAGCCTAAGAGCAGAATGTTCAAAGCATTTTGTCAATAACTCAAACTGTACTCAACCGGAAAAAAATGTACTCTTGTTGTGTAATGATGGTGAAACAACTTATCCACAAACTTTAACAAAACCATGTCTTTCTTCAGGTCACAGACCAAATACTCATATTCTGTTTTCAGGTGAGTTTGACTGGAAACCAACCGGCTGTGAATTCAACCGGTGTCCGGTGAAATTTTGGGATGCTGATGGTACAGAAGTTTCGGATATTTTTAAACAACAATGCAATGGTACACAACAGCTACATACAACCAATCGTGAACACTGGTTGAAAATGTGGAATAATTTGTGTAATACCAGAACAAATAACTGTAGCTGTCATTTACCGCATGAACAACTGCTCGGGCTGGTTGCTCACGGCAATAATACATTGTCAGTTTCACGTCAGAGCTATCCTTATAATACCAGTACAAATGCACAGGGAATTATCCGGATCAGCACATTGTTTTCTGACAAGGCACCACAGATATTGAGTACTGCAAATGAGACGTTGGTAACCGGTACACTTCCGGTCAGTCAAATTATAACTGAACAGCATTTAGTGGGGCTTTATTCTGGTGAGCATGAAAATAAACAGGCACAGTTGTTTTGGGCATCGTTAGCAGAAAACAGTACTGTATATCATGTACAGCCCCTTCCCGTTACCGGTGAACCCCTGTTACTTACAAATAACAGTGTTTTTATAAAAGATACCACCAATGCAACTATTGTACAGTACCCGTTAAACACAATGCAATCTAACGACAACTCAACAATATTTACTATTGATAGTAGTCCTGATCAGTACATTGATTTTCCTGAAAATACAGTAAATATTATTGCAGCCACAGCAAAAAACCAATGGCTTTATGTCACTACGACTAATGACAGTAATAGTGATCAGATTTATGTAAGACGCTACAATACTGAAGCAAAGTTATGGGATGACTGGCAGCAAATTCATACTATCAGCAATAACGACAGAATAGTGATTAATGATGATGACCAGGTACAATTTTTATCGACCGGACAAACATTATCAACTTATCCGGGTCTCATCTCAATTCCTGATGAAGGAGGCTGTACATTGTTTTCAAACATCATTCCGGATACAACAACCATACTGACACCCTGTTTAGACCCCACATCATCTGGTTCAGACCCCACGTCATCTGGTTCAGAACCTACATTTTTTGGTTCAGCCCCTACATTATCTGGTTCACAACCTGATAAACCTACATTTTTTAAAAAGCACAGAGAGGCTTTTCATTATGTGGGTCTGGGATATTTATTCTATGTTTCTGTTGGTTTCTTTGCATTTCCCGTTGTATACAAGCTATTTTATTCCGATAAATGTGCATGTCTGAACAGAGCTCATGATAGTTTGGCAGAGGGTACCAACGATGGCGCTTCGCTAGAAGAATGTACTAATGTGAACACGACGAATGACCAAAGTATACCAGAGAGTAGTAATTACGATGAAACCGAGGTTTAGAAAAGCTGATGTATAAGACTGTCTCTTAGTTACATTTTCAGGCTCCACTGTTACTCTGGCAGGTTTGTCTCCTGCCAACCATATCATCTGTCCGTTTATTTCACATAGGAACGTGCACGAAATAATTTGTATAATCCTGCCTCTTTGATTCAACTCATCCAACGACTTCCGTCGCCTGAGCCGAACCGAAGACAAACAGCCATACAAAACCACAAAACTCTCCTGAATTTGTCTAAGCTATTTTGTGCATGTTCCATATATCCGACAGGCTTAATCATATTTACTAATTTACACAGATTTTTCCCCTCCAGCTCTTGGTAGCATTCAGCCACGGATGAAGTGATACTGAAATATATTTCCTGAAAAATAAAAAAACAGTGTTATCTCTTATTATTTTCAATTTCTGTAAAATTAAGATAATTACACACTGCGATCATACAAGCAATGTGACTTAAGAAGTAAACGGTTATAAATTCTCTTCTATTTATTACTATTTTTGATTGTCACAAAATTTCAGCTGTTTTTTGAAAGCAGTAGAATAAAAGTTCATCATATTGATTTATAATACTTTTAACTTTATATATTAAAATTTTTTTTAAGTTGAGACATGACAAAAATATTGCATTTTTGTTGCTGTTGCCTGGTATATGAACTTTCTTTAAAAAATATAATTTTTAATGTAACTTTCAGATTGTTTTTTAGTCTAACCCGATATGGAGTTATTTATTAGTTTAATGTTTTAACTTTCTTTCTTAATATACAATCCAATTCAAAATGTGAGTTTTGTCAAAGGAACTTGGTTGTTGGAATAATTTATATTGGCGTTACAATCTGTGGTTGAATATCTGTAAAGAGTATATCTTGTAAAGAGATTATTTGTTTCGATAAAAAGTTAGCGTAAGCTTGCTACCTTATTTGGACGTTCAGGATAATAATTACCTTACTTTACTACACCTTGAAGCTTACGATATAGCTGATTTAACACAAATATTCCATATCTGTTTAAGAAAACAACGAATATTACTAATAAATGCAGGCAAAGTCTTTTAATACTTGTTTTGAGACTTGCTTTAAAAGTTATCAGTTTTTTATAATCTTCACCAAGTGAAAATTAAAAAATGTAATGAATACAATTGTTCCCTGCACTGCTTTCTCATTTTTATAAATATACCTCATTCAACTTTAAAAAATTAGATTGTGCATATAACTCTTTCATAACAATACTTTATAAAAAAATAAATCTTTTTTTAATTGAACTTAATATATAAGAATAAAAAAATAGCTGCCGGGTACGCTCTGTAATTGCTATATTTTTTGTATTGATCATTTAGTGAAAATATAAAAGAAAAGGATAAGCTTTAAAATAAACCTTTAAAAGAGCTTTACCTGAATTTATTATTTTTTTACTGTTTTATGCAGATAAGCATGAAATATTCAGGATAACCATTAAATTCCTCTGAACACATTGAATTTTATTTCCGTTATAGGTGAATTTAAAAAAAATTGCAATAGCATTGTTAAATTAAACCGATACTGAAAAAGACATTATCATTCATTTTTAACTTCCAATAATGGCTTGATAATGTTTGGTTTTTGAATGTTGAGAAGGTAAATAATAAGTTCTGTAATAATGCAAAACTATTAATTTCTTTTTCGTTTATTTTCATCTGTTTTTATGTAATAGCTGACCATTTTAAAAGTTACAAAGAGTGGTGATAATTATAATGTGTAAATTAACATACAAAAATGACATAAAAAACGTTTATGTGAAAAATTATTTTTATATAACAATTGTATCTGTATTACTGTTTTTTTCTGAGCTGGCTGGTCTGGCATCGTCTATTACGTTACCACAGACCTTACCTAATAAACAACCAAGATTGTTGTCGAAAATAAAAAGGAATAACAGAATGTCAGATCAGACCGGCAGTAACGCTTTTGTCAGAAAAAAAAATAAAAAAATCAAACTGACAGACACACAAGATAAATCTTCCCCCTGGTCTAATGCATTTAATTTCCATAAGAGCTGGAGTACGCAAGTCGATTCCCGTACAGGGAGTTTATCTTCCCGGATAAGGGTCGGAAGTATGATCAGTAATTTTGATCACGGTCCTAATATTAATTTAGAAATCAATTATAGCAGTAGCAGTTTAGCCAACACAGATCATCTTGGTGTGGGTTGGAGCTGGAACCTGACTCATTTTGATTTATCAACTAATCAGTTATCTACTTCACAAGGACAAGCATTTAATTTACAGCAACAAGGTAACGGTAAGTGGTTGCCTCACTATCATAAATTACAAGATATACAAATTGATGGTAATAAGGACACTCATTTCACAATCACTTACACCAATGGACTGCGCGAAACTTTAAATCATGAAGGTTTTGAAACCAAACTGGAACAGCAGGATGGCTGGAGTGTTGTGTTTTCATATACCAACACACATCTGTTAAGTTTAATCAGCGACAATCAGGGACACAGGATAGTTTTAAACTGGAAAGGTGGTTACGTAAATATTACCAGTTACGATAACGATGGAAAATCATTAACCGTTCATATTGACCATTCTAATATCAGATTAAATCATATTCTTTTACCGGAGAAAAACAGTCAGTTTTTACCTGAAATTAATTTAACTTACATGAAGAATTTGCTGACTCAGGTCACTTACCCTACCGGTTTAAAGGAAGAATTACGGTATAACTGCACTAACGAAGTGAGAGAGCCATTAAAAAGGATTCCGTTATGTGCAGTCGTTCTGCAATCAATTGATCCCGGTGCAGGACAACCAATAATGAGTACAAGTTATACCTATGATAAAAGCAATGCAAATGAACATAACTATCTTGGTTTTAATGCAGGTCTAAATCCTGATTACAAGTCAATACAGGATATTTTATTTGAAGCACCAACAAGCTATACTTACAAAACTACAAAAGATAATAAAATTGTCAGAGAAGTTAATACCTATGATAAGTATCATTTACTGATAAGAACACAAGTCTTCAGTGATAAAACAGGGGATATTTTAACTGAAAAACAAAATTTCTTTTGCCGCACTGATGAAATAGATGGCTGCGCCAATACCAGCTTCAAAGATTTACCAGATACATACAGCTTACCACTAAAAACAGTCACTAAAAACTGGGGAAAAGATGACAAAACGCCCAGTGTAAGAGTAACAGATAACGCTTATGATATACACGGAAGAGTTATTCGTACACAAGATGCTTATGGACGTACTGAAAAAATAAGCTATTGCCCTGCAACCGGTGATGACGCTTGTCCTGCTGAGCCTGCTGGCTGGTCATTAAGCACACCTGTGGAGTCTGTTGCTTTATATCCTTCATCTCAGGTAGCAGGATCTTCATCGCTGTCAAAAATAATTACAGACAGTTATTATCAAAAACTACCTAATCTTAGTGACCACAGTTATACTTTGCTGCTTGTTCGCAAAAAAGTTCATTCGAATAATGAAAAAATTATAATAACAAAGCAGTATTATTATAATCCGAAAATTATATTTAACTATGGTCTGGTAAGAAAAACAGTGCAACAGGGAACAGAATCAGCTGATGCAGGTTTTACTTCAATAACCAGAGTTTATCATTATATTTTGAGTGCGGATCACCGTACTAAAACGACTTATAATACAGTTGAAATCAATAATGGTCAGTTCAGAAGATCTCCTCTGATTACAACCAGTATGTTTACCAGTCAGGTACTTAAAAGTACAAATGCTTCCGGTCAAAATGTTATTCGTTATCATTATGATCATTGGGGACGGTTAACACAGGTAGATTCCGGCGTAGGAACTGCTTTTGCTGTTAGTAAACGATATCAGTACATGATTTCTAAACGTAAACTCTGGTTAATTATTACAGCCAGCAATGGCTTGCAACAAAAAATTATTTTTGATAATAGTGGACGACAGCTGGCTGTATTTAATGAAGCAATATCTAATGAAGGAAAAGCAGAACCAGGAAAATGGCTACCTGTTAAAAGTAAAGCCTATGATGCTTACGGACGTATCATTTATCAGGATGCTTATTATATAGATTCATCAGGTAAAACAAACAAATTAGAAACGACTTTTTCTTACGATGATTTTGGAAGAGTTGTTAAGGAAAAATCACCAGAAAAAAGTACTTTAATACAAGCATATGATGATTCCGATCGTTGTACAGTTAGTTTTAAAGATGATGATAAACAAAACCATTCTTTCATTACTGTTATTCATAAAAATATATTGGATGAAATGATAAAAAAAGTAATCTTGCCTGCTGATTTTAATCATGGTAATTTATCTATCAGGAAACTGTGTGCCAGTAATATACTATCAACAGCAAAAATATCTTCTGTAACTTATGATGGGTTTGGCAGAGCTGTCAGGCTGGTTGATCCCCTGGGAAGAACAGTAACAAAGATATATGATAGTCTTGGACGGATAACAGAGACTATTAACCCGAACGGAGATAAAATACACAATGTGTATAACCTGGCTGGTCAGATTATTCAAAAATGGGAGCAACCAGTTCACACAAATAAGCAATATTTATTGGCTTCTTCTCAATATAATGCGGCAGGTGAATTATTGTGGAAAGCCGGAGAAGACGGAAAAAAAACCTCATACACTTACACATCTGATGGTCAGTTAGCCACTATTACAACATCAGCAGGACATACTATATCATTGAAGTACAATGTGATTGGATTGCCAGTCAGTGAAGCCATTGATGATAAACAATTCTCACATGTTGAATATAATCCTGTAACCACTTTGCCAGTTAAAATGGTGGGGATAACAGGAACAACCACCTGGATTTATAGCGATGACAAGAAAAAGCAACAACTCCTCCATACCGGAATAAATGGTTATTCTGACTATCATTTCAGATGGCAATATGATCAAAACAGAAAAATCATAAGCATAACTGATTTAACAGGAAACAGGATTACAACAGATCATGATGAACTCGGAAGAATAAAGCAAGTCAACTATCAGAAAAGTAGTGGTGAAAAAAAACTTATAATGATGCCTGTTTATGATGGTTTTTCCAGAACAATTGCTGTTAAATATGGTAGCGGAATGCAGCGTACTATTAGTTATAACAGCTATGGTCAAACGGCAAGTGTCTCTGATCTTCTTTCAGCCAGGTTATTATCTGCATGGCGATATAGCTATGATAAAGATGATAATATTACGACTATAATCCATCGAGCTGGAAATAATCAGCAGGCAATTTTGCAATACCGTTATGATATGCTTGATAATCTGCTTTCCATGAACTGCACTGGATCAACCAGTTTACCTCTGTGTCCCAGAGATACTGCTTTTCATGGTTCAGGTTTAAAACAAGCACCGGTTATTACCAGTCAGAGTTACACTTTTAATGCATTAAACCGCATGTCACAGTTAAAAGAAACATTAATGAGTGCCAATGAAAAAGAAACTCTGAGTAAAACTGTAAATTACAGTTATAACGATACACAGATCCCTTTACGCCTGAAACAAATAAGTACAACCTGGAACAATAAAGTACCGGTTGTTGCGGGTTTTATGTATGATGTATCTGGTAACATGGTAACGGATAGTGAAGGTGATCATATTACCTACAATGCCTTTAATCAGATAACCGGGGTCACTACCCCAGAAGGAAAACAAATCAGTTACCTGTATGACAGTAGTGGCAGAGAAGTCAAAGAAACATTCTCTGAAGGTGATAGTCGTAACTTGTTTTATATGGGAAGAATACTAATTGGTGAAAAAGTAACTGATGCGCAACAAACAACGCATATTATCAGTAATTTAGGAATAGCTAAAGCCATTGACGGAGTCATTCATGAATACTATGAAGAAAATTATAAAGGGGATATTTCTGGAATATTAACCAAAAAAACAACAAATAATATCTATACACTACATCAGCGCAATATTTACAGCCCTTATGGTATGACCTGGTATACACAAAATACTTCTTTACCATGGTATCAACGCACTTTATCCGGGTTTGATAGTGAACAAGCAGATCCTGTAACCGGCTGGCAGTTTCTCGGTGCAGGTCACAGGACTTATAACCCGGAACAGCGTTACTTTGTCAGTGAAGATCCGGCTGGTGATGGTTATACTTTTGGCAGCAATAATCCAATTATGAAGAAAGATCCTACAGGCAATATGTCCAAAGGAATAAAAACTGTTATGCAGTACATAAGTTATGCGGCGACACTGGGACTGGCTCTTAAGAAAAAACCGTGGGCAAATATTCTTGGAGTATCTTTAGTGGCGGTGATTAGCTTTGCGTTTATGGCTGTATCATTGTATTTTGCGCCTACAATGTCACCATTTATGGCGTTCGGTACAGCAATCAGTGTAGCCCTGTCAGTAAATGCAAACTGTGTAGGAATTGCCTATGTTTCCGACCCTAAAAACAGAACTTTACTCATTGCCTGTTATATTTCTTCTGCGGCAGCTGTTGGGTTCGGTCTTTTAAGAGCAGGAACTATAGCTTATTCACAAATGGGCGCTTTATTATCAAACTCTGAAGAAACGTCAACAGAATCCACTTTAGCAGCAGGTATTTCAGGCGTTGGTACAGCAGTAACAAAATCTGATGTAAATGCCAGTATGCCAGAGGTTGGTGTTGATGCTTTGGAAACCTCTGCTGGTGCTTTGGGAGCCTCTGCTGATTCTCTGGAATCTTCTATTACTGAGGATAAAATAGCAACACTTGATAATAATTTGACTGAGACCACAAAAGCAGAGTCTCCACCCGAAACTGCGGAGACAAAAAATATGGAAGAAGAGGAAAATTTAGAGCCTACACAAACACAAATGTTGTCAAAGCAAATAAATGAAAGTCTTCACGTAAGAGATATTGAAGAATATTCTTCAGCAGAAGACTATACAGAGATAGTTGTATATAAGGATATGAATTATATTCATAATCTTACTTTTTCATTCTGGGCCGGGTTGGTAGCAAGACAAGCAATAACAGCATTACTACAAGCCGGAGCAGTCCATTCAGTATTTAGTGCTCATAAAGGAGGCAAAGTGCCTTTGAGAATTTTTCGTTATTTAAGCAACTACGTAACGATATTTTATATAATATTTTACCAGTTTGCGTCAGTGCTTTAACTTTTTAATGAATAATGATTTCTTCACTATAATTCGATTGCTGTTTGAAAAGCCTGCAAACTGTATTTTCTGGTTTGTGGGCTGTTAAAATCTATTCATAATTTTTTTACAGGTTACAAATGTTAATAAAAAAGTCACTGTTGTCTGGTTTTTCTTATTGTATAACATCACTATGTGTTCAAAAAAAACAGTGTCATTTTTTATCATTTTTATTTTCTGTAAAAGATTATGAGCAGCCTCTGAAACACAATATACTTTATTTTATTTACGATGAATGACTCCTCAGAGCATTAAACTGAAAGACTCTGGTTGCCAGTTTTGCTAACTGTTCACGATCAGAAACTTCTTTATTATTAATCCACAGCTGTTTGAATATGACAGCAACTTCCTCTTGTAATTTTGTTTCGACTTTTAAATTTTTATTTTTGTTCTTCTGAATCATTTCTGCACTTGCCGGAACCTCTTCTGTTTTCAGTAAATCGTTTATTAAGAAAATAAAAACTTTTTCTCTTTCAGTGGCAGGATAATATTCCAAAAAATCTTTAACTGTAAGCTTAACCTGATTCTTCCCGGAAGGAATATCTAGTGCAGTAAGTTTAAGGTATCGGTAAATCACAACGGTAAGGTCTGATAAAGAATTAACTAGCTCAATTTTGTTGATATCAGGATGGTCAATAAAATTCTTAATATACAGTTCTGATATTTGCGCTATACAACTATCATCATTATCTTTCAGTAAACGATATTCAATTCTGCTTAGTCTGCATCCCTGAGCGTAGATATCACTAAGTAGCTGAAAACCGGTCAACCGTAGTAAATCATTATCAATACAATAATGATAAAAAGAGTTGAATACTGAATAAATATAAAGTTTTGCATCCATTAATGTTTCTGTAGTAAATAGATGTTTTTCTACGATTAATTGTGCCAGGGCATCAATAGTAGTTTGTATATTTTCGTCATTTTTTGTGACTTCAATAAAATCTTTATCATTTATATCAGGGATAAAATAGGGATATAAATTTACCCAGTTGAACCTTTCATACTTCTTATCTTTCACTGCTAAATCCAGCGTAAATATATCGGATTGTTGACGCTGCAGCTGTTCTTTTCCGGGTCCAGGCATTGCTTGTAACATTTCTCCTGAGAGCAGGATTATCATTACACAAATAGTTGTATACCACTTTATTATCTTAAGCATATTTTACCCATCTTATATTTATAATGTTACTGGATATTTGTTTTATTATATTAACCAGTATTGTGAAAATACTCTAAACAATTAAAGCAAACAGGGTAGCATAAAAATATGAAGAGAACATAATTCTGTATGGATAAATGTTGAAATTATCTGTTGATTTTGTTAGGCATAAGATATTATCTTTGTGTGTAATAGTTATGCTCGAAATTTAAAAAAAATCATGCACCTGGCTTTCAATGGTCTATACTCAGTTGAGTTGAAAATTCAGATTGATTTTCCACAACCTGCTGCTATTAAATAACCATATTAAGATAAAACCCAGTATTTTAAAATTGAATGGGTACATATGTTTAGATTATTTTTCACGCTCTTTATTTAATCATTATTTACCGGCTATTTTAAAATAAACTGCTGATAATAACTTACTTAGAGACCATTCTTAGTATTTAAATTGTGCATACTAACTGAAAAATCATTCTCTTTTATGGCACATCATTACGAAATTAATTGATAATACCTGGAGTTTTAAGTAATGAAAAATTTCAAAGTAATTTTTTTCCTTTTGTTAATCTCTGTCCCCTGGCATATATCTGCTCAAAATAAAAATACTCCCACTGCTTTTGTATGGAGTAGCATGAATCTTGATAAGCTTAATATTGCTGATTGTTATACATCAAATGGTAATGTGTATGCCGTTAACGATACTAACTTTATTTATTATCATGCCAGCAAAGCTGAACAAGGCAGTTGGGAAAAAATAAATGCGAATAATATAAATGACAGATATGATATTCCTGTTAATATAGAATCCATCTATGTTTATAATAACTTAATGTTAATAGCACTTAAAAGCTATGGTCTTTTTGCCAGTCTTGATAATGGAAAAACATGGAAAAGAACTAAAATAAAAAATTTCTTTTTTTCTGAATCACATATCAATGGGTTTGTTGACAAGGCATCAAATAAATTATTTGTTTTTATTGCAGGAGATGCACAGATAAGAAGAACAATTATTGATATTAATCACCCTAATGAGATCATGAGTAGCCCATGGGTTACCCTGTTACCTGTCGCATATTCAGAATATACACAACTACAATATTTTAATGGAAAAATATATGCAAGTAGCCACTCTTTTGAACGCAGACGAGGTGCTATTTTTGTCACCAGTAATTATGGTAACACATGGAAAGAAATCAACATTTATCCTCCGGTAATACATGCAAAAACACCTATTGCTGTGTATCAGATTTATATACAAGATAATACAATATATGCAGCAACAAATTACGGTCTTTATATGTCAAAAAATGGTATTGACTGGCAATGCGCTGGCTTTAAAAATAAAACAGTACAGAGCATTTATATATTGAATAAAACCTTGCATGCAGCTGTTTATGATGACGGCATATACAGTTCTTCTGATTCCTTGCACTGGGATCATGAAGACGATAGTAGTATTAATAAAAATAAATCTGACTTTGGAAATATCAATTATAATCCTTTTTGTATTACAGGAAAAAATACCATCATAGTGGGTACCAGCGTAGGGCTTTATAGTGTGAATGGATAAAATTTTAATACCTGAACGCTGTATAAAAAATTCAGGCTCAATTTTTTCAGCCGTTAATTCACATAATTTTTCTAAGGTTAGCGTTTCTTATTCATAAGAAAACTTATGTTAAATGGTTCTGCAGTTTTTAAATAATAAAAAAAACTGCGAACCATATAGCATGTTGCACTTATTTCTGTTGAAAATAAAATTTATCCATGTTAGTCTTCCCGGTAGTTAATTTTGTACTTGCCAATACCTTTTGCTTTTTATGATAGTTTTTATCTAAAGCACCGGTTCTTATTTAGGCTTTTTTACAAAATTTATATAGTTTGTAATCAAAAAATTTGAAAAATTTAGGCTGGCAGGAATACAGCTTCCTGTCTACATAAGATAAAAATATAATTCAAAGAAATAAAAGATGAAAAAAATTTTTATTACTGTCTTTTTTATCATGATTAGTGATATTTTAACAGTATACGCAGGGCTTTTTGATAAAAATCAAACGTCTCCCACTTCTTTACAAGAGTATCGAATCTTACCCACTTTAAAAAAATTAAATGAAACTCCTTTTTTTAGAAAGAATGGAAACTGTGTATGTCCATGGGCTTTGTATGAAACAGGTCCGCAACAACAAATAAAACAAAGTGAGGAAGGATCATCTGTTGATCCTTTCCATTCAAAATATCTAGAATATGAGTTAGAAGATGCAAGATTTGAGACACTCAAAGCATTGCCCCTTACCCCCTCCAAATGTAAACTTATTGCCAGAGCTGGATTTTTTTATGAGGATAACGAGATTAAATGCTTCTGTTGTGGTCTTTCTTTTGAAATCAGAAATAACGATTTTTATCCTCAGCTGATACATGCAAAACACGCAAAAGGATCTCCATCATGTGAATTTCTGAATCATGCACAGAAGCTCGTCTTCAATCTGGATCAGGGTCAGGATCAAGGTCAGAATGATTTCCTGATGACAAACGAGGGAGTCCGCATGATGAAATATAGCTTGGGTATGCTGGCATAAATAGAAATAATTGATATTCTCCCTCCCTAAAGGCTGTCTCTTAGTCACATTTTTCAGGTTCAGTC
>JAPORK010000488.1:0-3438 GCA_026710285.1 Endozoicomonadaceae bacterium
AGAAGAAGAAAAAACAACAATTCAAATAACGCCTTTAAATTATTTAAAACAAAACGGTGACCTGCCTGTTGAATACTTATCCGGGCTGTACGTGGCAAATACAGGGCTACCCGATGAGTTGTCTTACGATATAACATATCCTTTTTTTTCAATACTAAAAGCTGACACTTTAGTAAGAAAACCACTCCATTCACCAATGGCATTTAACAACTTAAATCATTTAATTAGCGAGAATAAAGGGGTTGAATACATTAATCAAAAGAAAATGATTCAGTTAATAAAAGTACCACTTTTTTTTTGGTTGATAAAAGAATACAGCTGTTTTCATGATGAGAGAAAACCCGCCTCTTCTCCGGCAATCACTATCAGAGGTATGCTTTACGATCTTGAATGTCGAACAAAAAATGATCCTGTTGCAGAACTTGTATTAGAATTTTTAAACCTTCCTTTAAAAATTACGCCTTCAAAATCATCTAGCTATCATTCTGTACTAAGCAAATTTAAACAGTTTACGTCACAATTGTTGTTTGCAAAACAAGCAGAAAAATCTTTTTCAGAGCGACTGGCGTTGCTAACCAGTTCACCCTATACAGAAGAGAAAAATAAACAACAAAGATTACTTAATCTTATCAGCTCAGGTTATGGTTACTATAAAAAATATACTTTTACCAGTTTCGAATCAGATAAAAGCGGTAAAACTGTCCCTGTTACCTCTGATTATATTATGATACCTGAAGAGCAATCACAGCAGTTACTGGGTGTTAACTATCCTGCTGTAAATGGTGCTGATGATACATCTGCTACCACAAACATTATGGGAGTAAAGTTTTCTGATAGCAGCTTTACCAAAGCAGCTGCATTAGCTACTTTAGGTCTCTGTTTATTTCCGTCAGCATATGCAGCGATGACACCAATAATCTCTTCATCACAATGTGGAATAAACGGTGTTTGTAGTTTACACAACTCATATTCTCTGTCTGATAAAAATTTTTCTATGGTCTTACAGCATGATTCTTCAGGTTGTTACAAATTAGCAGAAAACATTCATTTAAATGCACAACATGAATTACCTGTTTTTCAGGATTGTACTAATCCTTTTTCCGGAACGCTTGACACAGGAAGTTATACGATCAATGCAGGAAATGGCATATCTCCTGTTTTTGGATGCATAAATAAGGCGACAATAACCGGACGTTTTGATTTTTGTACAAGTGATAATGCATACATTCCACCTGTCATTGCAAAACAAGCATTAAATAGAAATATCATCAACATTCAGCAGGTGGATAGTTGTAAAATACAGCATCCAGTGTTCGGTAATATCACCGGAGATAATAATCAAATTACTTTTTCTGGTGAATCAAAAGAAATCAGAGTTGCACAAGGTTCAGGTGTTATTGCAACACGTGTATCAGGCAATAATAATACAATTACACTAACGCATGGACAGTCGTATGATTCACCCATGATTTCTACAGCTGGGGGTCATAACAATACCTATTATCAGCAGAATATGAATATAACCCGGTTAACAGATAGATATCTACTCAATCATAAACTATTAATAGCCGATCACTTTACAGGCAATGAAACTAATATTATACAAAACAATATTAAAGCTACATATACTACAATGGATACTCAGAACCCAAACCATGAAACATCAGATGCTCAAACCGGAACAGTATATGGATTTCATACTAATATTGATATCCTCCCTATGCCAGAGATAATCAGATTAACCAACATCAGTGAAAACACCGAACAAAGAACCATCATTGAAAACCATGGTCGTTTTGAAGTATTTAAAAATGGTAGATGGAACTCAGTTTGTGAAAATACACTATCTCAAAAAACAGCGCATACTGCCTGTAAAATATTGGGCTATACAGGAGCAGAGAATGAAGGATCAAGGCTATTACTTAAAAACAGGTTATCTGTAGCTAAACTCGAATCTTTACCGATTCACTTAAATAAACAATGTACTGGTTATGAGAAACATCTACAAGACTGTAATACAACAGCAAGTGATACCAGTGCCTGTCAGAATAACAGAGAATCTTTACTCTCTTGCTTTTCTGGCATTAGTCCGGGCGTTCGTACTGATATAGAAGCCACAGGAGATATTGGTATTAGATTAACGGATCCTAATTCAGCCAGTCCTGACCGACTTGATATAACGAGGAACAGAAACGGTCGTGTAGAATTTTATGATCGTTCCAACACTTCATTTTCGCTATGTTCCAACGGCTTTCGTGATACTGAAGCAAATGTCATTTGTTTGACCTTAGGTTTTGGTTGGGGTGAGCAAACATTTCCACAGCGAGTGCCTTTGGATGAATCAATACCTGTCAGGCAAAATATATGGGCTTGCAAGGGTACTGAGTTCCATCTTAATTTGTGTTCTTTAAAAAATGTTTCTTATTCAGATTGTACTCACGACAATGATGTATTTATCAGATGCCGTACAAACCCTCCCAGTATTGGTTTTTATTTCCGCTTAACCGACCGGCATAGTACTGGTGAGTTACGTGCAGATGTTTCAAATACAGGCATCGGAAGACTGGAAATGTTCAGCGCTGTGGCAAATACACCTGGTTTTGTACCATTTCGCATCGGGAAGATTCAAAATGAGGCTGTTATTAATGTGTGTAACACGCTTGGATTTAATAATGGAACAGTTTCCTACTTAACAGCCGAACCCTTACCGACATTGTGTGGTTTCGGAAGTACTGAATATGCTCTTAACTGTGAAGCGGTCACACCATTCAGTTTTTGTTTGGAACTGATAGACCATTCAGGGAATCCATCTCTTTGCGAACTGTCTATAGGTAATGCCGTTTTATTTTGTACTAAAAACAACACTAAAGAAATTCCACAACTACAAAGATCACCACAACGCTGCTCTTTGTCAAATCAGAATAGTAATACTTTTTTTTCGGAGTCGTCTGATATAAGAGACAAATATCAAGCAAATGAATGTCCAAATAAATTATGGAATATTGATGGTGTGCATTTACCTGAGAGAATTAGAAGCCAATGTGATTGTATACATCAGTTGGATACAACAATCATAAAAGACTGGCTAACAGCATGGCAGATAAGGTGTAAAAACAGTTCGAATCACTGTAATTGTCATTTACCTTATGAGAAAATGCTTGGGATTGCTACTGAGGATTCCCGGTATAAGGAAGTATTTTTAGTTTCTCGCCAGAATTATCTCAATAGCACCCAAAATACTCAGGGACTCGTACTGGTTAGAAAACTCTTTTCTGATGAAGGAATACAGGTGTTAAACCCGGTCAGTGAAAATCTGGTAACAGGAACAATCCTAGTAAATCATATTATAATTGATCAACATCTACTGGGTCTTTATCCTGCTGCAAATGACAGGGACATTCAATTATTCTGGTCACCACTGGAACAGAACAATGGTAC
>JAPORK010000488.1:3890-14652 GCA_026710285.1 Endozoicomonadaceae bacterium
GTACGTCATTTTCAATAGCGCCAGAAGAAATTGAGGCAACACCTTTAGAAACACCAACAATGGAGACAGAAACAAAAAAATCAACAACCAACATAGCTTTATTATCAGCAATTGGTCCCGCATTATGTGTGACAACTGCAGTCGGCTGTTGCTGCGGTTGTTATTTAGACAAAATGAAAAACTGTTTGTGTAAAATTATCAACAAAAAAAATAACAGCAATGCTGAAGATCAAGATGAGGATACATAGCCTTATAACAGATTTATTGAAGCAGAGATTGAAATTTTAAATTCTTTACCTTTGCTCAACGGATTACATTATTATTAAATCTGCTGCAGAAAATATTTGAAAATTTGTAGCAGATAAAATTAAATTTTATAATAGATGTATCTTTGTAATAAGAGTATCTGCACAATGACTATCAATTCTGACAAAAAAATTTATTACTGTATTACTCAAATACGTATAATAGCTCGCAGTGTTGTTTTATGGCTTATTAGCCTGCCTTTAATGATGAATGTCAGAGTAATGCGTATGGAGCTCATAACATGGGCGCTTTGTCGTAAGCATAAACGTTATCAAAAAGGTAATTTGTTCTTTCATAAACAGGGAATACTTGATACTTGTTGTTATGGTGAAACACCTTTAATTACGCTTGAACGTATAGCTATGCATGCTAAAATTGATTACGGTAGCAGTCTTCTTGATATGGGGTCAGGTGCAGGAAAAGCAGCTGCTTACTTCACTATAAAAAAGTCTTGCCGTGTCCTTGGGGTAGAAAAAAATCCTGAAATGCTCAGTCTTGCAAACAGAATGGCAAGAGGATGCCGGATCAATGATCGCCTTCGCTTTATTGATGCAGATATGTTTACACTTCCTGTTCAGGATGTAGATTTTATTTATATTTATCATTCCGCACTTGATGATATCAGCATTGAAAAAATAGCAAAGCAGCTGAGTCGTTATGATCCGAAAGTTAAAATCATCACTGTCAGCTGGGCTTTGCAGGAAGTTCTGCCAGGTTTTTTTACTATTGAAACACAGTTTGATGGTTGGTTTCCATGGGGATTAACATGGGTTTACGTCCAAAGACCTGTTGTCGCTTACCCTTCCTGAGATTCGATGTTTTTATATGCCTGTAGCGAAAAACCAGGTTTAAACAAAAGAATTTTCGTAATTTCGCTTCAAAACAGAAAAAAACATTTACAATCAAACCTTTATAAAAAATAATTTGCAGATGAAATAATCAGGCTCTGTTATAACTAACCTGAACATGATTTTGACTGACTAACTGCGGTGCAGCTATTGTTTAATTATTTTTTTCTTTAACTCTGTGAAAAAGTATGTAAATATTTGCAGGGGGTTGTTGATGTTTTGTCATCTTTTGTGAAAGTTGAGCAATATGACAAAACATCAACAGCCCTAATGCAATTGCTATTAAATTGTGCAAAGCATTTGTGCATATTTTCTGAACAATAAAAATATTCTTTATCAGTGTAAAACGGAGTGTTGAAAAAATGCAGCTTAAGTGTTCCAGACACGAACTTAATTTTGATAAAACCCTGGTAATGGGTGTAGTAAACGTAACACCTGACTCATTTTTTGGAGGGAGCAGGGTTTATTCCTTTGCCTCAGCTATAAGACAGGCAGAAATTATGCTGGAGTCTGGTGCAGATATTATTGATGTCGGCGGAGAATCTACACGCCCCGGAGGGCAGGATCGTCTTAATGAGCAGGAAGAAATTGATCGTGTTACTAAAATCATAGAGTATATTTCAGGTACACTTGGCGCTGTTGTTTCATCTGATACCAGTAGCCCAAAAGTTATGGAAGCCGTTGTTCAGGCAGGTGCATCGATCATTAATGATGTGAGAGCATTACAACGCCCGGGCGCTCTGGAGATGGCTGCATCACTTGAAGTACCGATTATACTGATGCATTCGCTGGTAGATCAGCCGGCCCAGGGGTTTGTCCCGCATTATGATGATGTCGTCACTGAGGTATCTGACTATCTGGCTGACAGAATTAGAATCTGCGAAAAAGCAGGCATTACCAGAGATCGAATTATTATAGATCCTGGCTTTGGTGGAGGTATGTTTGGTAAAACAACACAGCATGACCTGACGATGATTCAGCAGTTTAAAGCCTTTCATGCTTTTGGTTTGCCTGTTCTAGCCGGTGTATCAAGAAAATCATTTATTGGCAATACCCTGGATAAACCCGTTGAAGAGCGGTTATCTGGCAGTTTAGCTGCTGCTGCATTGCTTACTTATGCAGGAACGCATATTATTCGGGTCCATGATGTTGCTGAAACTGTTGACGTAGTAAAATTAATTGAGGCTGTTAAAGCCGTCTGAGATAATACAGCAGGCGCAGCTTATGTGCCTTGCTGTTAAAAAAATTAGGTTGCGCTCTCAGTATTTTAGGTTATTTTTAATAGACTCCTAAAAGAAAGAGTTTAATATATTAGTTTAGGTCTTACGCACTGACAAAACATAGTTTTAAATAAAACAAACAAAATCAAATATTTAGCTGACATTTCTGATTGCTTATATTTGTTATTGATTGTAAAAAAACACCGGCTTTACCGAATTTCAGATCAGTTTATTATCTGTAACTAAATCTGTTTTTTTAAGGTTGTATCTAAATTAAAAAAATCTGTCAGTGTATCAGCCTTGTAATTGATAAAATCTTTTACAAAAAATACTTGGATTGCTGGTGTGCTTAAAATTAAGTGATTAAGGTTTGCTATGCGCAAAAACTATTTTGGTACTGACGGTATACGGGGCAGGGTGGGTGAACATCCTGTTACACCTGCATTTTTTCTTCAGTTAGGACTAGCTGCCGGAACTGTATTTGCTAACCGTGGTTCCAACAGAGTGATTATCGGTAAAGATACACGAATTTCTGGCTATATGTTTGAATCTTCTTTGGAAGCAGGTTTTTCTGCCGCCGGAATGGATGTATTTCTGCTCGGTCCCATGCCTACACCCGCTATTGCTTATTTGACACGAACTTTTAATGCCAGCATGGGTATTGTCATTAGCGCCTCTCATAATCCATATTATGATAATGGCATTAAATTTTTTTCCGGGCAGGGGCTGAAACTACCGGATGAGACAGAACTACAAATCGAAGCACTTCTGGATAAGAAAATTCCGGTTGTTGACTCAGCAAACCTGGGGAAAGCGCACAGAATAGAAGATGCAGCCGGGCGTTATATTGAATATTGTAAAGCCACACTTCAATCAGGGAGCAACCTGTCCGGAATGCATCTTGTTATCGATACGGCACATGGCGCAACTTACCATGTAGCCCCTGGCGTCTTCAGAGAACTGGGCGCTAAGATAACCGTTATTGGTAATCAACCAGACGGACTGAACATCAATAAAGGTTGTGGCTCGACACATATGCAAACATTACAGAAAGCGGTGTTACAACACAAAGCTGATCTTGGTATATCATTCGATGGAGATGGTGACCGAATGCTGATGGTTGATGCACAAGGTAATATCGTTGATGGCGATGAACTTCTATTTATTATTGCTATGTACCTGGCAGAAAAGAAGCAGCTGCAGGGTGGAGTTGTCGGTACTGTAATGAGTAATCTCGGCATGGAACATGGGCTGGCTCAGCATAATATTCCATTTGTCAGGGCGCAGGTTGGTGATCGTTATGTCAATGATATCTTGTTACAAAAATCATGGTGGCTGGGGGGTGAGCCTTCCGGACACATTATTTGTCGTCACGTATCGACAACCGGAGACGGTATTGTTGCTGCACTAAAAATTCTGTCCATTATCGTAGAAAAACAGACACCTCTGCATGAGTTAAAACAAGAAATGCAAAAATACCCGCAGCTGATGATCAATGTTCCAGTTCACAGCAAGCAGGATATTTTTAAAAACAGAGCAGTAAATTCTGCTATTGCGCTGGCAGAAAAAGAGATGGGTACTCACGGGCGTATACTGCTTCGCCCTTCAGGCACTGAACCTGTTATTCGGGTAATGGTTGAAGGTGAAAGCGCAGAAGAAGTAAATAAACAGGTCAAACGTCTGGCTGGTGTAGTTGCCGATGAAGTGGGCTGATAGGAAATAAATATAGCTGGCTGAGAATATTCGAAACAAACTGGACTTCTGCACAAGCGGAAATCCATTGTTTTTATTATTGGATTATAAAGTAACAAAAATTTTAACAGCATCTTTCCGGTAAATTAGCATAAAATGCTGTAACTATGTATAGCAGCTATTTTTAGCTGTTTGTTATGTAATTTAACCGACTAAAACTATCAGAGCTGGCAAATTTATATAAATACAATATTGTTATTTATTGGTTTTATCAGTTAAGATGAGTTCTGTTTATCTTTGAGGATAGTGACTATGCGCAAACCTTTAGTTGCGGGTAACTGGAAAATGAATGGTAATCTTAGTTCTGCTGTAGAGCTTGCATCTGCACTGAAAGACAGCTCATTACCTTCTCTGGTGTCGACTTGTGATATCGTTCTTTTTCCACCTGCACTGTATTTAACTATGGTGGTGAGTATAATTAACGATGCTAATTTTTCATGGGGGGTGCAAAATGTACACTTTGAAAAAGTGGGTGCATATACCGGAGAAAACTCACCCGCTATGGCGAAAGACTTACTTTGTGCGTATACTCTTGTAGGTCATTCTGAGCGTCGTACGCTTTTTGGTGAAACTGACAATGACACAATTCAAAAAGTACAGGCACTTTTATCTGTAAATGTAATTCCTGTGCTGTGTGTGGGAGAAACACTGGAAGAGCGTGATGCAGGGCAGACACTTGCAAGAGTAGAGCAACAAATCAGGATAGTGCTGGATGCTTTGCCTGATCCGGATAATTTAAATATTGTTATCGCTTATGAGCCCGTATGGGCAATAGGTACCGGGCGTACAGCAACGCCTGATCAGGCAGAAGAAGTGCATACTTCTATTCGTGATATACTACGTGGTTACAGTCAGTTATTATCTGATAAAACCAGAATTTTATATGGGGGCAGTGTGAACATGCAGAATGCAGCAATATTATTTGCTCAACCAAACATTGATGGTTTTCTTGCAGGGGGCGCCTCATTAAAAGCGGCTGAATTTATAGGTATTTGTGAAACAGTGAGGCAGTAGGTAATTATTTAAATGGAAACATTAGTTTTAATTATACATATCATCGTAGCCATTCTTTTGGTTGCAATGATTTTATTACAACAAGGCAAAGGGGCTGATGCAGGCGCATCTTTTGGTGCAGGTGCTTCACAGACTGTGTTTGGTAGCAGAGGATCATCGGGTTTTCTGGTTAAGCTGACGGCAATAATGGCAGCACTCTTATTGATCACCAGTATTTCGCTTGATTTGTTGACCAGACAGAAAGCAAAGCATGAGGCAGATGGTAATATTACTTTACCGGTTACCCCTAAACATCAAAGTGATACTCAACCTGCTTCAGATGCTCCGGTGATAAAAAAATCTGTTGAGAAAAAATTGCCAGCTGGCAACAGCAATTCAGCTACTGCACAAAAAGAGAGTACTGCTAAAGATAAAAACACAGCGATCAAAAGTGCTCCTGCTGAGAACGCTGACCATAAAAAAGAGTCCTCTGAACCAAAAGGTGTAACCGGTACTGCTAAGCCTGCAAAAGATGAAACCGTGAAAAAAGCAGCTACAACAGCAGAAAAAGCGCCTGTTGAAAAAGCTGATACCAGTGCTCCGGTAAATCAACAGGCTGCTAAAACAGAGAAAAAAGCAGGTACAACAGAGCAAAGCAATCATTCAGAGCACACGGTAAAAAGCGATCAGAAAAAATAGCCTTAAGCAGCGTAGTTTTTCTTATGGTTTTTTCTTCATGCTAACCCCGGTTCGGGGTTTTTGGCTGAACAGTAAAAACTTTTGTTTTTAACAGGCAGGTGACACTAAAATAATTCCGTCACCAGATTCCCGCTTTTGCGGGAATAAGACCTGTGTTTGGAAGGTGAAAATTTATTTTCCGATACAGACAAACTATACAACATGAAACGATAGTATATTACGCCAAAAAACTCTAAACCGGAGTTAATTTCAAGTCATTTACAACAATTTCTAATGAAAACACACAGTGGATGATAAATTATGGTGGACATAAAACTTGAGCCAAGCTGGAAAAAATGGCTTCTTCCTGAGTTTGAACGACCTTATATGCAGGCGTTGAAAATCTTTCTTCAACAAGAAAAACAGCAAGGAAAACATATTTATCCCAAAGGGAGTGAATATTTCAGAGCACTCAATTTAACTACTTTTGACAGAGTAAAAGTTGTTCTTTTGGGACAAGATCCTTACCATGGTCCAGGTCAGGCGCATGGTCTGAGTTTTTCAGTCAAACCGGGAGTTGCTCCACCCCCCTCATTAGTTAACATATACCAAGAACTTAATAATGATTTAGGTTTCCTGCCGGTCAAACATGGATTTCTTGAACACTGGGCAAACCAGGGTGTACTTTTACTTAACAGTGTATTGACGGTAGAACACGGACGAGCTGGTTCGCACAGAGAACGAGGCTGGGAAATGTTTACAGATGCAATTATCCGGGCACTAAATGAACACAGAGAGCATCTGGTATTTCTGTTGTGGGGAAGCTATGCGCAGAAAAAAGGTGCGTTTATTGATCAGCAAAAGCACCTTGTTATTCAGTCACCACACCCTTCACCGCTATCAGCTTATCGGGGATTTTTTAACAGCCGTCCATTTTCAAAGGTAAATGAATATTTAGAAAAAAATGGTATCCCTGCGATAAACTGGCAGTTACCAGAGGATGTAACCGCAGAATCAGCTGTAATATGAAATAGCTATTTTTAAATGCACATAGTAAGCTACTATGGTTGCATAATACGCAACAGAACAATAAATAACCAGACAGATGAATAAATTATTTTATGGAAATTTTTATTAATGATCAGTGCAGAGCTGTTCCGGAAGCTATATCAATTAAAGGACTGCTCGACACACTAAAGATGACACAGCAAAAAGGTTTCGCTGTTGCTATTAATGAACAGATTATTCCCCACAGCTGCTGGGATGAGCAAATGCTCTTTGCGGGAGACAAAGTGATTATTATTCATGCCACAGCGGGTGGATAAGTACATTTTTGCTGTGATAGTATACGGTAAAAGTAAAGTGCTCAGATTTAATGCGGTTATTCCGGCGGTGCTTGCATACTGTTACTTTTGCTGATACGAGTAAACTATATAACCATAAAACGCTAGTATGTTATGCAAAAAACATACATAACTAACAGCTTATTTAAAGACAAGGACTTAAGACCCATCATGCTGCAAGTGGGAAACAAACCGTTTTCATCCAGATTATTTACTGGTACCGGAAAATTCAGTGATAACAAAACAATGGCAGAAGCGATTAAAGCCAGCGATTCAGAACTGGTAACAGTCGCCATCCGCAGGGTTAGTTTTGATGACCATGATCATAACCGGTTACTGGCTTCCTTAAAAGAAACAGGGGTGTCGCTGCTGCCTAATACTTCGGGTGCACGTACAGCAGAAGAAGCAATATTTGCAGCACAGCTGGCAAAAGAGGCCCTGGAGACCGCATGGATTAAAGTAGAGATACACCCGGATCCCCGGTATCTTATGCCGGATCCGGTTGAAACACTCAAAGCTTGTGAAACACTGGTAAAACAAGGTTTTACTGTATTGCCCTATTGCCATGCTGATCCTGTACTGTGTAAACGGTTGGAGGAAGTCGGATGTGCAACAGTTATGCCGTTGGGATCGCCGATAGGTAGCAATATGGGACTGCGGGCACAGGAATTTCTTTCTATGATTATTGAGCAGAGCCAGATACCTGTTGTTATCGATGCCGGTATTGGTAGTCCCTCTGATGCTGCGCTTGCCATGGAAATGGGCGCTGATGCGGTACTGGTCAATACCGCCATTGCTGTAGCTGATTCTCCTGTATCCATGGCTCACGCTTTTAAACAAGCCGTAGAAGCCGGCAGAACAGCGTGGGAAAGTGGTTTAGGGCAGCGTCAGCTTCAGGCAGAGGCAAGCAGTCCGCTGACAGGATTTTTAGACAGATGATTATCGCTTCCGAACAAATACAACCGACCAAAACGACCTGTTCAGAAACGAATTTTGCCGATCTGTATGAACAGATAAATCAGGACGATATTGGTTTACAGCTGTTATCTAAAAGTAGTGAAGATGTTCGTAAGTCACTAAACCGTAAACAAAAGAGCATAAATGATTTTATAACACTGCTCTCGCCGGCAGCCACGCCTTTTATTGAAACCATGGCACAACTCAGCTGGCGCACAACACGACAACGCTTTGGCAAAACCATTCAGTTGTTTCTGCCTCTCTATCTCTCTAACACCTGCCATAATATTTGCACCTATTGTGGCTTTAGCCTTAATAACCCGGTCAAAAGAATCACTCTTTCACAAGAACAGCTTGAAGCAGAATTACAAGCCATTAAAGCAACAGGTTTTGAACACGTTCTGTTAGTTACCGGTGAAGCACCGGGCAGAGTCGGTATGCCTTACTTCCGTAAAGTGCTGCCACAGGTTAAACGGACAATGGCGCATGTGAGCATGGAAGTGCAACCCCTGGATGAAGCAGATTATGCTGAATTGATTCAGTCCGGACTCGATGCTGTCTATGTCTATCAGGAAACTTATAACAGGCACATTTATGCCAAACACCATCTGCGTGGCAACAAGCAGGATTTTTTTTATCGACTGAATACACCTGATCGTCTGGGGCGGGCAGGAATCAATAAAACTGGCATTGCCGCACTCATGGGTCTGTCTCCCAAGTGGCGGGTCGATGTAGTAATGAGTGCTTTTCATCTCAGCTATCTGCAAAAGAAGTATTGGCGCACCCGTTATTCTATCTCTTTACCCCGACTGCGTCCCTGCGAAGGAGGCATAACACCGGCTGCTGTTATTAGTGACAGAGAAATGGTACAACTAATCTGCGCCTGGCGTATTGTTTTTCCTGAGGTGGAGATTTCTCTGTCTACCCGAGAGCCCGCTGCTTTACGTGATCAGCTGGTTAAACTGGGTGTAACCAGCATGAGCGCCGGTGTCAGCACCCGCCCGGGGGGATATGCCAATCCGGATAGTAATCAGGCACTGGCACAGTTTGACATTGATGATATGCGATCAGCCAGTGAAATCGCCCGTATGATCAGAGCAGCACAGTTAGAAGCCGTATGGAAAGACAGTGAAATATCCCTGAATAATTGCCGTTAATATGTGGTTATAATTAAAAACAGTGCACAATCACTGATCAAAAATATTTTTTTGAAAAAAGTTATTGACATAAACTGAAGAAGTGAATAGTATTCTCTGGAAGGCCGGCATAGCTCAGTAGGTAGAGCAACTGACTTGTAATCAGTGGGTCCCGAGTTCGACTCTTGGTGCCGGCACCATTTTATCAATCTTCTGCAATCATTTTTATAAATCACAAATAACTCATACTCAATCAAACGGGTGTAAAAAAAACAGAAGTTCATTCTATGCAGAATGTTACCTACCTGATGATCTCCTGTAATTAAAGAACACAACAAACCACACTTGGTCAGGAGATGAGATTCGGAATTTATCATGGTGCAATGGCTATTAAAATAAGCCATTACTTAAGACGCCGAATATATGATCGTGAACCAAATATAGTTAATCAATTATTTGTAATCAGAGGGGTGTCCATATATGTCTTCGTACAAAAATAAAACCCTTTTAACATGTAATAATGCCACTGGCTCTGCTTTTTTGTGTTTTGTTTAGTCAGCAGCTATGCTTTTGTACTATTTATATAACTTATGACAAGGCTGGTAAACAGATTGTGCAAACCTGCTTGTTTAACAAATGTTTTTTGGTGATCTGCAAACTAACCGCCCTTCACTGTGGCTGGCTGATTGCATCAATTATAAAAGCAGCAGGATAATACGAGAATTTTATTTATCACCAACCATCATTAATGCTATAACTACTTGTAGCTACATACTTGTTAACTATAACTGCCTTGTATTTGTTAATTTTATAAATATTATAGTGGAGATGCCATGTTCAGGGTAAGTGATGCGTTCAGTCCTGCTATACAGCAAAACCGTAACCTTTTATGGGAATGGATTAATTCTGTACTTTATGCAGATGAAGACTTATATGTTCAGCAGCTTGTAGATGTTGCAGAATCTGATGGAACAACAGCTACACAAATGGGAAAGGTCACTCAAAAAGCAATACAAATTATTTCTCATATAAGAAAAAGCAGTAGTGCTATGAGTCTGATTGATATGCTAATGCAGCAGTATAACCTTAATACCGATGAAGGGATTTTACTGATGTGTCTGGCAGAAGCATTAATCAGAGTGCCAGATGCAAAAACTGCCGAAGCATTTATTCGTGATCGCATTAGTCGTGCTGACTGGAGTAAATATTTGCAAAAAAGCAGCTCATTGCTGATTAATGCTTCTACATGGGGTTTGCTTATCAGCGGCAAAGTAATGAAAAAACCGTATTCTGCAGAGCCTAAGACAACCTGGAGCAATCTGACCAGTCGACTGGGGGAGCCAATTGTTCGTAAAGCGATGGCACAGTCAATGAAAATCCTGGGCAATTATTTTATTCTCGGTCAGACAATTGATGCAGCACTCAGCAGCGCTAAAGATTATCAAAAAAAGGGTTATTGCTACTCCTTTGATATGCTTGGAGAAGCTGCAATTACTGCCACTGATGCACAAATGTATAAAACGGCTTAC
>JAPORK010000201.1:0-1252 GCA_026710285.1 Endozoicomonadaceae bacterium
TAATTGATCATACGTTTCGTTTTTTCCTTTAGCTCCTCATGAATTTTATCCTGATACTTGTCTACAACGCCAGTCGTCGCCGTCGTATTGTTGTCCTTTTTCCCAAAAAAATGCTCCATCACCGGCGTGTTTTGTTTTAATTGTGCTTTCTTACCACTGGTAAACCTGGATGCAAATCCAACCCCTCCAAAATTTACCGGTAAATTCATTAAATTTGCTTTTAAGTAAAATTTTACCTTCTGTGGTTTTCCATCAGGATCTGTTATAGTGATTTCAACAGGTTGTTTCCCTTCAAAATATTTAAATGCTTCATTTTGTGTCTTCTGCATCTTTCTCTCTTTCCCTGAACCAAGCCCCGTTGTCAAAAGAGAAATTGAGCAAATTTCTAATGTTGGTGGAGTACCGTCATTGTTACCTGCATTAACAGCCTGTTGAATAAGTTCGTTCTGTGCCAGGGAAGCAACCAGAACTTCCTTCGCTTTGTTTTGTGCACCGTCCTGTAACTTTTGTGGATTTTTTATGCCATAAGGACAGCAAACGCCAAAACGAAGAGCAGAAAATAATTCTTTACCTTTGTGTACCAGCTTAGAACTCCATAAATTTGTTGCATGATCAGTATTTTTTGTGTCTAAGGAACTAATACCGCCTCGCCCGTAATCTGTAAAAATGGGTTTCACATCGTTATCAAGATTGCATTGCATTTTTGAAGCAGGAATTTGAGTTGAGGTGTAATTTTTATCATCTACAACAATATCTGTATTTATTACATCCCATCTGGATTTATTAAGTTTGTCTACCATGTTCGCTTCTATACTTTTTTTAAGTATCTTCTTTGATATGCCGGTGATCCTGGCTATGAAATTCAACATTTCCTTTTTAAATTTTGTAAATTTTTTTTTATCTTTTGCAGATATTAGTTGATCGTCGTTTTCATCCTGTTGTTCTAGTTCAGGTATGATATCTCCCAACTTATCCTGTGTCTCCCTGAGTGTATCATAAAGCGCTGTTTTTTTCTTGCTTAACTCACCACCACTTTCCATCTTTGTAGTTTTTGCTTCATTTTCAAGCCCAACCATTTGTTGATACAGCGTTTCGCTGACACTTTCAAGGTAAAGTTTTTTAAGTTGTTTCTGTTCACCCTGGGTATTTGGAGCATATTGTTGTAAAACTAAAAACTCACCTAAATCAGATTTTATTTTTTCGTCTCCCTGCGTCTTCATATTTTAATCTGTTTATGCACGTTTATCCAGGC
>JAPORK010000201.1:1262-14407 GCA_026710285.1 Endozoicomonadaceae bacterium
TTAGCATGTTCTATTAAAAAGTCTTCTGCTGCCTTGTCTTTTTTTGTTGCAGAATCTGAAAAGATTTCGCTCTGTGCATCCCCTTTATCGCCGACTTTCTTCATGGTGTCACCTCACTTGATTGATAAAAAATCAATATACTGATCGGATTTTACACATTAAAAAAACTGAAGCACTTTTAAATAGTGCAGGGCTATTTAACAGCTGCTGAGTCTATTTTTTACTTTAAAGCAAAGTAATTCATTGCCTGAAAATCTGAATAAACTGACATAAATGGTCAACTGTTAATCCGGGAATTTTTGGTTTGATAAATAACATGGAAGTTACAGAATTTTAATAAGATTATGTATTTTATTACAACGTGTTGTACAGTGCATTAACTTCATGAAAAATACTACCGGATAATATCAGTTGAAAAAACAGATATTCATATTTAATGCCAACCCTACATTCTATTGTATCTGTCGTTTTTATTAATTACAACTCTGCTAATCACTATTACTGAGTCTATTTTGTTTGGCGAAATTATGATTACCATTCAAACAAAACAATAAAAATAATTCAGGTAAGTCACTAAATACTCGTTTCAAGTGAGAATGCGTTATGTAAAAGGTTATTGAGTTTTTTCTGTAAGCAATGATTAACTTTAAATAAAGCGGAGCTGAAATTAATGAAAATTTTTGCAAATTAATTATTTAAATATTTATACTGTTTCTGTTTTTAAGAAACAGTTATAACCCAAATACAAGAATAAAAAAATCAAAAATCAAATAGTTATGAACAAAAACAACAATATTTTTAACCAAGGAGTGAATTTTTTCAGCTATAAACACTCTAACTAATAAACACAGCTATTTATACAGCTAATATTTTAAGGAGTTTAATGAAAATGGACAATATTAGACCTTTACTCAAAGCTGAACAATTTTGGTTAAATCTCAGCCCTGAGCAGATTATACATAATATGGAGGAAGAAAAAAGTTTTTTTGCTCCTTCATTTGTAGTGATTTCACTACCTGCGTACAGACAGCTTAAAAAACGTAAAATCAAAAGAAAAACAAGAAACTCTGTCAGGAAGATCAGTGAAAAAGAAGGTGCTAATATGAGCTATCTGGATTACAGAAAGACCGGAGAATAAGATTAAATACTTTGCTACAATCTTATTAACTTGTTATTTTTTAGCTGTTTTTCATTAATTGTAATGTATAAAGTTATTGATATTTATTGTATCAACTCACATTCAATATAACCACTACACTCTCTTTATTTACCAAAAAAATATAAACACAGATTTAAGCCTTTCTTGCTGTATTTACTGATATCAATTGTGACTCAGCTTTCAACTAAATACCCTCCCAAACTGTGGTTGTAATTAGGAAATATTCAGGTTATTAGCGGGGAAGTTCTATTAATTTACTATAAATTTCATCATTGCATTGTTATTTATCTTCGGATCATATTATCAAGTGATGATCACCTGGTACAGCCTGTCTTTGCTGCAATATTTCCGAATACCTGAATTTATTATCATATTGATTAATACAATACTTCGGACAGTTTTTAAAAATCTACTCTAGGTTAAATTGTAAACCATTGATTTTTAAAGGCATTTTTTACAATCAATAAGAAATGAATCTTTTTAAAATCAATAACTTACAAAAATTGTCCAAAGTGTTGTTAATAAAAATGTTTATTTTATTGGTGAAATAGCTATAATAGAACAACCGTTTCCCATTAGTGAGTGCCCAATGCCAGCGGTACTCTGAGCTAAAGGTGTATATCAGGCTCATGAAATAGTAACCGCGAGGAACTTAATTTAACTCGCTTTTGTTAGCATTGAGGCTTATTGTCTATGTCTACTTTTAATGCAAAAGCCGGAAGCATCGAACGCAAATGGTTTGTTATTGATGCTGAAGGTAAAGTGTTAGGTCGCCTGGCGACTGAAATTGCCCGTCGTCTTAGGGGCAAACATAAACCAGAATATACAGTACACTGCGATACAGGTGATTATATCGTTGTAATCAACGCAGAAAAGGTGCATGTAACTGGTCGGAAAAAATCTGATAAAATATATCATCGTCATACACAGTATCCTGGTGGTATGAAATCAGTTAGTTTTGAAAAAATGATTGATCGTACTCCTGAAAAGGTAATTGAACTGGCTGTTAAAGGTATGATGCCACGTAACCCTCTGGGAAGAGCAATGCAGAGCAAATTAAAGGTGTATGCTGGTAATACACATCCGCATGCTGCACAACAGCCACAAAAACTGGATATTTGATGAAGGTAGCTTGAATGGCAACACAATATAATTATGGTACAGGTCGCCGCAAGACCTCAACCTCGCGCGTATTTATATCTCAGGGTACAGGTAAAATAACGATTAACGGAAAAACGCTCCAGGAATATTTTGGTCGGGAAACTTCACGTATGATCGTTATGCAGCCTTTAGAATTAGTTGAGATGGTTGATAAGGTTGACGTTACTGTTACAGTAAAAGGTGGCGGAAGTTCTGGTCAGGCAGGATCAATACGTCATGGCATCACACGTGCACTAATTGATAATGATGAATCATTACGTCCTGTTTTACGTAAAGCTGGCTATGTAACACGTGATGCACGTATGGTTGAACGTAAAAAAGTTGGTTTGCACAAAGCACGTCGTGCAACACAATTCTCAAAACGTTAATCCAATTTTTTTTACTTATATATTTGCTGCAATTTATATAACAGTAAAAATTGTCATTGAACCTGAAGCCTCCGGAAAAGAGGGTTCAGGTTTTTTTGATAGTATTTTAAGTGGCGATAAAATTTATTTGTGGCTGTATCCGGCGCAGATAGCGTATCATTGATGTATACCAAAAACAACATGAAGATTTGTTTTTTGTAAAAAAGCTATAAACAAACCCTCAGCACTACTGCTAAAAAAATTATACTCCTCTTGAAAGGCTTGTTAAATCTGTGTTACGATGATCGATGGTTAATATCAACATTCATTAAATTGAGAAAAAAAATGACCCGATTGAAAAACAATTTCAACCGAATAAGCCAAAACATGAAAAAATCACTTTTTTTGCTCTTTTGTTATTGATCAGCTCAAACTCTTTTGGAGGAGAGTCGAAAGATGGGCTTGATAATCAGTTTGTATCGGTAGTGATGGAACAATTTGATGACGAAAACGCTTTTGACCACAGCTGGGAATCCCCCAAAAATACAGCTTGCATGAGACCAATGAAGACAAAAGATAGATCCATCCACAAACAAAAAAGATAAAACTTCATTACTATGACGGAATACAACAAGTGATAGCTCCAGACAATTCCTCTCCAAAAGCAACTGGAAATATAAGACAGTAACTGACAATGTTTCAAAAAAATAAAAAATGTGATTAAGAGACAGACCGGAGACGAGGTTATTTCAGCACCAATAGGTTAAAAGCAAGGATTTTTATTATTCAGTTAAAAATTACGAACCAGAATTGTCTATGAAAGACAGGATAAATTAGGGGTTGGCATAAAATTACAGATGGTGAGATAACCGATGATGATGCAAACAAACGTTATCATGAGCCAACCGTTAACTATTCAGAAAAAGGTATTTTTTTATAGATCAACATGGAAAAAGGGCTGATTGATTTAATTGATTTCCCACCAGGACATGAAGCGCTTCAGCAAGCTCCCTGGAAACAAGAGAACTGATAAAAAATCTGCTTTTGTAAAAATTGAGGAGTCTGTTTTATTCTGGCATGAATGGCATACATGTGCGCAACAGAAAAACAATAACAACGCAGACACTTAAAGTAATATAAGAGTTAATAAGATAATTTTTCTTATATTTGTCAATGATGAATACTCTGATATTTAATGCAACCACAGAACATAACAAAGCAAGCGGTATTTCTATAATATGAGCTAAGCTTTGGTGACCATAACCGATCTCTGCAAGTAACATCCAGAAAGATACAATGACAATAGGTGCTGCTAAATCAGACCAGAATAATGCGTGTCGGGCTTTGGCCCTAACCCAGGCTAACGAGACAAAGGTCACGTAAACAAATAAAGAAATAAGCAATAACGTTAACATAGAGCCCCCTCAGAAGATAAAGCTATTCCTGCAAATTCAGGCGCTATAAAAAATAGGACCAATTATTCTTTTATGCTCCGTAACCTCACTGCTTTCCTCCTGTTTTTCGTATACAGTTAAGGTATCAGGAGCATCTGTCTTCAATGAATTATATCAGCTAATCACGCATGCAGTCCGCCTTGCGTCAATTTATAAGGATCAAGCGCCTCATCCAATGTTGATTCATCAAGATCAGACATTTCCAGGGCTACTTCTTTTAATGTCCTGTTTTCCGCAAAAGCTTTTTTAGCAATTTTAGCCGCTAAATCATAACCAATTAAAGGATTTAACGCTGTAACCAGTACCGGATTTTTATCCAGTAACGATTTCACCTTCATTTCATTTACTACAATCCCGGAAACAGACCGGGTGGCAAGATCGTTCATTGCATTACTTAACAACCGTATAGAAGCCAGTACATTGGTGATTACCACAGGTTGCATGACATTTAATTCAAAATTACCACTTAATCCGCCTGCTGTTACCGCAGCATCACAACCGATAACCTGTGCGCATACCATGGCGACAGACTCTTCTATTACCGGATTAACTTTGCCTGGCATAATAGAAGATCCTGGCTGTACAGCCGGCAGATGAATCTCACCCAATCCTGCATTAGGACCTGAATTCATCCAACGCAAATCATTGACAATTTTCATTAAACTGACAGCTAACGTCTTTAACTGACCACTTAGTTCCACCAGTGCATCTACAGTTCCCTGTGCTTCAAAATGATTCTGAGCCTCAGTAAACAAAGTATGTGTTCTTTGACTGAGGTTATTAATAACCCTTATTGCAAATTCAGGATGTGTGTTAATACCGGTACCCACAGCTGTTCCACCGAGTGGTAACTCCTGAATATCAGGTAATGCTGTTTGTATTCTTGTTTTTCCAAGTTTTAGCTGATGTGCATAACCGGAAAAAGTTTGCTCAAAAGTAACCGGCATGGCATCCATCAGATGTGTTCGTCCTGTGCGTACACAGGTTGAATATTCCTCACCTTTAGCAATAAAGGCATCATGAAGTTTATCTATTGCCGGCAATAAATTATTGAGCAGATCGTGACAAGCAGCTAACCGACTGGCTGTGGGAAAAACATCATTAGAGCTTTGTCCAAAATTAACATGGTCATTGGGATGTACTTTTATTTTGTTATTGATGGCATAGGCCTTATGTGCAATCACTTCATTGGCATTCATGTTAGATGAAGTACCGGAACCTGTTTGAAAAACATCTACCGGAAAGTGTTCATCAAGCTTACCATCAATAACCTCTTCACAGGCACTTTGAATAAGTTCAGCTACATCATTAGGAATTAATTTTAATTCTGCATTTACTTTTGCTGCCTCAAATTTAATTTGCCCTAATGCCCTGATCATAGAACGGGATAAACGATAACCACTAATAGGAAAATTTTCCACCGCCCGCTGTGTTTGTGCACCATACAACGCAGTAGCAGGTACAGCAACCTCTCCTAATGAATCTATTTCAGTACGGGTATTATTGCTATCAATACTCATCTTTCTTCCTTCTGTTCAGTGTTGTTAGTCTGAGGTATTATTTTGATTTAGATCAGCCTCTGTTCATTATCTTTTCACAGGCTACAAATGCCGATAAAAAACCACTGTTTTTTTAGGGTCTACTGATGTTTTGTAATATTGATCAGTTTTCACAAAAAGTGACAAAACAGCAATAGACCCTGGTATTTTCATTGCGTAGTACCACCACGATCGCCTAAAAAAACAGTGTGATTTCTCATCCTTTTACTTTCTGCAAAAGCTTATGGGCGCGCTCTTAAAAAGTACGAAGTAAATGTGTAGCATATCAGCGAATTGGTTAATATTCAAAGCAGGATTTTTCCGCAAAACAACACTACTCTTTAAATTCTGATGTATATTCCTTTGATAATGTCAGGTTTTCTTGTCTGTACTGTATTGTCTTGTTTGTTCATTTAAAGCAAACTGTCCTGCTGATTCGCCTGTCAGTTTTGTCAGTAGCAATTGTGAATGATTAAGGAAGGATGGCATTTCTTGTGTGGAAATCTTTTCAGCATAGGGTAATTTAATGGTAAGCGGATTTTTTTGCACTCCATTAATTCTAAATTCATAATGCAGGTGAGGACCTGTTGCAGAACCTGTCATACCTACATAACCAATTATATCTCCACGCTTAACATGCATTCCTTGCTTTAACTGTGCACCATAACGATTAAGATGAGCATAAACAGTGGTTATTTTGTGACTATGAGAAACAAATATTACCTTACCATATCCTCTTTGATAGCCAATAAATGAAATAGTACCATTACCAGTTACTTTTACAGGTGTATTCATTGGAGCAGCATAATCAATTGCACGGTGTGGTTTGATTATACCAAAAACAGGATGCAGGCGTTTGTCAGTAAATCCTGAGCTGATATGAGAATATTCAACAGGTGTTCGAAGAAACCCAGGCTCGAGACTTTGACCATCCGTGGAATAATATCCACTTTGTCCATTTTTGGTTACATAACGAACAGCGTTCAGTGTCCTTCCTTTGCTTTTAAAGCGGGCAGCTAAAATAGAACCGGTCGCTACTTTTTTATTTTTGATATAATATTCTTCGTAGACAATACTGAAAAAATCATTTCGCCTGAGATCAAAGGCAAAATTAATGCAAGAATCAAAAATTTTCATCAAATCTAACAGCACTTTATCATCTAAGCCTACCTTTTTTCCTGAAACGAACAGAGAGTTTTCTATAGTAATGTTCTTTTTAATTAACCTGGTTGCAGGGGTCAACTCTATTTTTCTATAAACAAAATGCTTTTTATCTGTGTATGCGAATAATGAACAGGTGAGTGGAGTTGAGTAATATCTAACTTCTTGTAGTTTGCTGTCTATCCACTTAACTACAATAAAAGATCCTGGTTTAATTTTAGTTAGCTGATTACCTTGTGGTACCTTAAGAAGATCTTGTACTGTATTATAAGAAATGCCAACATGCTGCAAAAGTGAAAAAATTGTATCTCCCTGTTTGATACAAATCGTTTTTTTTTGAATTATCTTTCTTTTAGTAATATTTTCCAGATTTTTTACTGTCAGAGGTTGAGACAATAATGATAATGAAAATAATAACAATGAATATAAAATAATTTGTATTGGATTAGTTGATTTGTTCATAAATACAATAACTTTTTGAGTTGTAATAAAAATCCGATAAAAATATTGCCAATAATATAAAAAAGTATTTTTTCTCTCAATCGATATTACAAAAGAATTATTTTAATATAAAAACAGCGGAAAATTACATTTATTTTTGCAACAGAGGCTTATTTGTTTGCTATCTACATCTGCCCTTTATTATTTGTAACATAATTTTAAAAAAGAACAAATAAGTATAAATACTATAAATTTAAATTTTTACTAAGTCTAAAAAAGCAAATTAGTAATTCGTATGCTTTTTGCAAGCTGATATTTTAAAATAAATTCAGTTTTTAACTTTGTAAATTTAATAGCGCTAAACTGACTTTCGACCACAGACTGAACAAACCCAATCATAATTAATAATTGCGCAAATGGTTGAAAATAGGATAAATTATGAGAATAAAAGTGTTCTTTAGCCACTTTAAAAGTACAAATTGATTAATAACAAATTGTTTATACAAGCGTTTGTGCTTTGATACTGATATGCTGTTATCTCATTGTAATAAAAAAACATCATCACAACGGTTAACTGCCTTATCAGATTCAAATCACTACATCTAAACCAATGTTAACCTACGCAGTTGCATCCACAGACATTAATTTTTTTAACTTACTCAGCGCCTTTTTTTCAAGTTGCCGTATACGCTCAGCAGAAACAGCATATTTTGCAGCTAATGTATGTAATGTTTCCTTATGCTCATCTTTAAGCCATCTTGCATGGAGAATATCACGACTACGCTCATCAAGAGAATCCAGTGCTTTCTTTAAACTCAGCAGATTGTTCTGTTTTTGAGATGCCTGATCGAGGAGATTTTCAGGATTAGTACTGCTATCTGAAAGATATTGTACAGGCGCACAAATGGTATGCTCGTCTTCGTTATCAGATTTGTCAAAGTTTGTGTCCTGAGCGGACATACGTCCTTCCATTTCCTGGACTTCTTCAGGTTTCACACCAAACTCTTTTGCTACAGAATCGATTTCTTCAGGAGTAAACCAGCTGAATTTTCGTTTTACAGACCGAAGATTAAAAAAGAGTTTACGCTGTGCTTTTGTGGTTGCTATTTTAACAATACGCCAGTTTTTAAGGATAAACTCATGCATTTCCGCCTTAATCCAATGAACGGCAAAGGAGATAAGTCGAACACCTACCCGGGGATCAAAACGTTTAACGGCTTTCATTAGCCCAATATTGCCTTCCTGGATAAGATCACCCATGTTTAAACCATAACCTGCATAGCTTTTAGCAATATGTACAACAAATCGTAAGTGTGAAAGGATGAGCAGCCGTGCGGCTTCAAGGTTATTGTCAAAATAGAGTTTACAGGCAAGAGCATTTTCTTCTTCAGCAGTAAGCACAGAAATAGAGCAAACTGCTTTTATGTAAGCAGCAAGATCCTGACCTGGGCTAAAAACATCAATTGTTCTGAGTGCTGTTGTACTCATGCATTTACTCCATAGAAATTTAATTCGAATAGTGTGACTAATTATTTAATGCAGTTCAAGAAAAAATTCGTCTCAGGTTATAAAAAATATTCAATAATTTGTATGATATGCAATCACAATTCTGCCTGTTCTGCTAACACTGAAATATAAATAAATTTGCTCTGGGACATATTTTTCGTATAAAATAATCAAACTATTATAGTATGAAAAGAATTTAGCAATAAAGTTTCCCTTCATTTATAACATATGATTAGAAATGCCTCAAATTTATGCACAAATATTCCGGATTTTTTTATTGAAATTTAGATTATCCTGATAATAAATGAATTAAACCGCTGTAATGCCGGCTATTAAAACATATAACCATCTGAATTAAAATAAAAATATTTTTAATGAGCATATCCTGCATAAATAGCTGATCCTGTATAAACTCATGTTCTGATATTTTTATAAAGTTGTTAACAAAGAAAGAGTTACCACAGAAATTTTCTGTTGTCACTATACAAATTAGAGCATGTGATAAAAACAGTAAGTCCATATCAGGTAGGGTTCACTACAAACCAGCGTATAGTCATACTCAAAACTCAGTAAATTTTTAAATAACGGATTGCTGATATGCAGGCAGAAAATTTCACTAAGCTTATAGCAGAAGACGATCATTAACATAACAAAGGAGTGTTACCATGAAAAATGAAGGAAATAAAAAATCAGTCATTAGTGTTGTCATGAACGATAAACAGACACTTTATCAGGCTTATATGCCTTTTTTAAGCGGAGGCGGACTTTTTATTACCACAAAATACCAGTATGAGTGTGGCGATGCAGTTTTCATTCGGTTAAAATTGCCTGAAGAAACAGAACCTGTACCGGTTGCCTGTCAGGTTGTATGGATCTCTTTTTCTGAAAATGAAGCGACTTCAGGCATAGGTCTGCAATTTTTAGACAGAGATGATCAGGTCAGAAACAAAATAGAAACCTTTTTAGCCGGTATGCTGAATTCAGATAAACCGACTTTAACGATGTAACAATAAAAGGAGTCAATGTGCCAGGTTATACAGATTCACATTGTCATTTAAATGCATTAGATCCTGCTAAATACAGCGAAGATCTTGATGGACTTATTGCCTCTGCCAGAGCGTGTGGCGTAGATAATATATTATCCATTGCTACCTGTATGCAGGATTTCCCTGACATTTTAACCATTACAGAAAAATATCAAAATATCTGGGGTTCCGTGGGTATCCATCCGCTGGAAATTTCTTCAGAAACAATACAGGCAGACCAATTAATTGAACTGGCTGAACATGATAAGATCATTGCTATCGGTGAAACAGGTCTTGATTTTTATTACTCTGCAGACAATAAATCGCAACAAATGGACAATTTTATTACACATCTGGAGGTAGCAAAAACAGTACAGCTACCTGTGGTTGTACATACAAGAGAGGCAAAAAAAGAAACTATTGAGCTGTTAACAACTTATGCAGACAGAGAAAGTGTGGGTGTATTGCACTGTTTTACAGAAGAGCTTGCAATGGCAAAGCAGGCACTTGATCTGGGTTTTTACATCTCTTTTTCAGGTATTGTAACTTTTAAAAATGCAGATACACTACGAGAAGTCGCAAAATATGTACCGCATGACAGATTACTTATAGAAACAGATGCGCCTTACCTTACACCCGTTCCCTTTAGAGGAAAACCAAACGAACCAAAATTTGTAGTAGAAACCGGCAACTTTATTGCTGATTTGCGCGGTATGGAAGCGACAGCACTGGCAGAAATGACCACAGATAATTTTTTCAGGCTGTTTCACAAAGCAACTAAAACGGTTGCTTAAATCAGCTTGATATGCTGCGCCCGGGATCATATTGAACTTTCTGCACAGGTGGAATCCATATTAGCAACCTCTGCCTGTGATCACAGTTTGTTCATCATCTTTGGCAGAAAGCAAAAATAACAGGAAAAAGCAACGGTTATTATCTGTACTTTGTCCAAAAAATTTCCAAATAATACGACCTGTCATGGAAAGTATGAGTACAACTTTTTCAAAAAAAAAGACTACTGCTTATCTTTCAATTGTTATAAAAATAAAATATAGTCTATGGTTGTTACCGGAATTATCTCGAACAGAAAGTAAGATGAATTTAAAATCGAATAAAGAATAAAATAACAGAAGGTACTATGTCTAAATTGCAACTTATAATTAAGTATTTTGTTGGTCTTATATGCTTATTCTGTATAACTGCCTCGTTCGGATTCTCTCCCCAAAAAACACCACAACAAAATGAACCGCTGGTTTGTATTAAAGCGATGGAAAAGGCGCTTGCTGATCAGCACGAACAGGAGCGCAATCAACCTGTTTATGCTATCGTGGGTGCTAAATTATTTACAGGAAAGGAAATTATTAACAACCATGCACTGCTTATCAAAGGAAGTATCATTGAAAATGTTCTGCCGGAAAAAGACATCCCTCCACAAATAAAACGGATTAATTTTACTAACCATCTTATTGCACCGGGTTACATTGATCTGCATATAAATGGTTGTGGCGGTGTGAATTTTAATGATCATCCCAGTGAAAAAATATTAAAGCACATACATACAAGCTGTCTGAGAAAAGGGACAACAACATTTATACCCACGTTAATATCATCATCTGATCAAATTATTTTTCAGGGAATATCAGCAGTTAAAGATTTTAAAAAAAGTAATAAGTTCACTATACCCGGATTACACCTTGAAGGACCATGGTTAACCACTACAGCAAAAAAAGGTATTCACAATGAGGCGGACATACGCCCTTACTCTGCCCAGTTACACAAAAAAATAACCGAAGAAAACGCTGTGATTGCAAAGATAACTGTTGCACCGGAACAAGTGCCCGATGGTCTTATTCGAGATCTTACCACAGCGGGTATACTGGTTTCTGTTGGTCACAGCAGTGCAACCGCTGAAAAAACAAAACAGGCCTTTAAAGAAGGTGCCCGCTTTGTCACTCATCTCTTTAATGGAATGTCGGGTATAACTGCCCGTAATCCCGGAGTGATTACGCCGGTTTTATCTAATACTGATGGAAATCTTTATGCCAGTATTATCGCAGATGGATTTCACCTGAGCTGGGATAATTTTATGTTGGCAAAAAAAAATCTGCCGGAATCATTAGTGCTCATTACCGATGGAACTGCCGCATCAGCATCATCTATAAGTTCTTTTTGGTTTGCAGGTCAAACCATTTATGTTGATAACAACAAGTGCACCAGTGACAAAGGCGTCTTATCAGGTTCTGCGTTAACCATGGAACAGGCAGTAAAAAACGTGATACGGCACACAACATTACCTGCTCCGGAAGTGTTAAAAATGGCAACACTCTATCCTGCCCGTGCAATAGGAGCAGCAAATATGATAGGATCGCTGGCTACAGGACATTTGGCTAATGCCGTTATCCTCGATTCAGAGTATAACGTTAATGCAACAATGGAGATGGGCAGAGTTCAGCTATATCACTCACCGCAACGACAAAAATTAACGCAGACCAAGTCAACACTTCCGGCGCCTGACTTTATGGTTGTTCCGGACAAGCAGGCAATGGGTGACTATGTAGCCGATTATATTGTTGCAAAAATCAATGCTTTCACTCCAACAAAAGAAAAGCCTTTTCTGGTTCTCGGATTATCTACAGGCAGTACACCCTTACCGGTTTATAACAAACTAATCGAATTATACAAAAAGGGAAAAGTAAGTTTTAAAAATGTAGTGACCTTCAATATGGATGAATATGCAGGCTTACCAGCATCACACCCGCAGAGTTATCATTACTTTATGCACAAAAACCTTTTTAATCATATCGATATACCACGTGATAATGTTTTTATTTTAGATGGTATGGCAGATGACCAGGAAAAAGAGTGTGCACAATTTGAAATGAAAATCAGAAAAATGGGTGGAATTGATCTGTTCTTAGGCGGTATAGGCTCAAATGGTCATATTGCTTTTAATGAACCTGGTTCTGATTTTAATTCAGTCACGCGAGTGGTTAATTTAACCTCCAATACTATAAAAGATAACGCCCGTTTCTTTAAAGGCGATACAACACAAGTTCCAACAAAGGCACTTTCCATTGGTATTGGTACATACCTGAACAGTGAGGAGGTCATCATTATGGCTTCCGGAAAAAACAAGGCTGAAGCAATACAGAAAGCTTTTCAGCAACCGGCAACAGAACAGCTTCCGGCATCAGCATTACAGAAACACTCCAAAGCATTTTTTATCTGTGATATTGATTCAGCAGAAAATAGTATTTCTTCTCTTTGAGCAACAGTCACAAATGAGCAGAATCATGCAGGTATGTTTATCTGTTGATGAACATACCAGCCCCTGACGGATGTACTCCGCAAAC
>JAPORK010000104.1:0-3895 GCA_026710285.1 Endozoicomonadaceae bacterium
TATTTTGCATAGTCTTTGCTTAATTCAATTTTTCCTTTTGTGAGGATAATACTACCGGGTCAGCCTATCTCCTCAGATTGAGAGCTGTGAACAGAAATAATTTTTACCAGGAGCATGATGAAGCCTCGTCCTTTAGGCTGTCTTAGTCACATTTTTTAGGTTCTGGCGTTGACTTTGGAAGGTTTTTCTTCTGCCAAATATACCAGTCTTTCAGGCGTACAACCGTGGGCTGAGCCTGTCGAAGCCCAGAGACCAAAAGCAGCCGGGCTTCGACAGGCTCAGCCCACGGTGCGTCCGGCAAAGGCTGGTATATTCAGCAAGAAACAAACATGCCAGAGTAAAAGACTGAACCTGAAAAATGTGACTAAGAGACAGCCTTTAGGGAGGGGGGATGTTAAATCTCTGATTCATCCTATCCCCTGGTTGCGATACGATTGGTATCACATTCAGAGGATGATCTATATTCAGTTGTGACCTTCGGTAGATTAACAGATTTTAGGATGCCAGATCATTTTATCATGGCTGGCAGAACTATCCGGTAGCTGGATAGTCCTGTCGCTGTAGTTTGATTGAATGAACTAATGAAATAGTCACCCTATGAGTCAGATCGTTTTTTATTCGAGCAGTGTATTGTGCAATGCATTAATCTCATAAAAGAGTATTACTGCGTAACATCAGCTATTAAAATAAATGTGTATAAACATCATTATAGTGTTTAGCAAAGTACACTGTCATATCCTGACGTATATAATCCGGAAGCTCTTTATAATCACGCTCATTATTTTGCGGCAATATGAGTGATTTTATACCGTTTCTTTTAGCGGCAATAACCTTCTCCCGAATCCCTCCTACAGGCAATACTTTTCCTGTCAGTGTTAACTCTCCTGTCATGGCGATATGTTTAGGTCTGCGCTGAATCGCCATACTCAACAATGCACTTGCCATGGTAATACCTGCACTGGGTCCATCTTTTGGCGTTGCCCCTTCAGGTACATGAAGATGTATAAATGCTTTATCAAAAAAATCAGTTGGTGCATTATATTTTTTTGTGTTGGCCATCAGATAACTATAAGCAATTTCAGCAGATTCTTTCATAACATCACCCAACTTACCGGTTAGCTTAAATCCTGGTCGCTGTGTGTGCACTTTGCTGGCTTCAACAGGCAGTGTATCTCCACCAAGGGATGTCCATGCCAGCCCGGTAACGACACCCACTGAATTAATTGCTTTTTCTTTTTTAAAGTAGGGCTCTCCAAGATAATCAACAAGGTCTTTGAGTCCGATGGTAATTGTTTTATTCTTTCTGTTGATAATTTTTACAACTGCTTTTCTTATGATGCGTGCCAGTAATTTTTCAAGATGACGCACGCCAGACTCACGTGCATAACCTTCAATTATTTGTCGTAAAACAGCATCGGTTAAAGCCAGTTGTTTTTTTAACAGACCTGCTGCCTTTAGTTGCTTTGGCCACAAATATTTTTTAGCAATCGCAATCTTTTCCTGGGTGATATAGCCAGACAGGCGAATCATATCCATACGATCAAGCAACGGACCCGGAATAGTATCAGGCTGGTTGGCTGTGCAAATAAACAGGACTTTTGAAAGATCAATACGCATATCCAGATAGTGATCAAGGAAATCACTATTTTGAGCAGGATCAAGCACTTCAAGTAGCGCTGAAGCCGGATCACCTTTGAATGATTTACCCAGCTTATCGATTTCATCCATCATAATAACCGGATTAACCACTTCTACCTCTTTAAGTGCCTGAATTAATTTACCCGGTAATGCGCCTATATAGGTACGTCTGTGCCCTTTTATTTCAGCTTCATCCTGCATACCACCAAGACTAAAGCGATAAAATTTTCTTCCCAGTGCATCTGCTACTGATTTGCCGATAGAAGTTTTTCCCACGCCAGGAGGACCCACAAAAAGCAGAATAGATCCGGAAATTTCACCTTTGTAAGCGCCCACAGCAAGGAATTCAATGATGCGCTCTTTGACATCATCAAGCCCATAATGATCTTTGTCTAAAATTTTTCTGGCATGCTTCATATCCAGTTTATCTTTTGAAAACACACTCCATGGTAAGACAGTGCTCCAGTCAAGATAATTACGACAGATAGAAAATTCCGGCGACCCCAACTCCAGCAATGAAAACTTTTCCAGCTCTTCATCAATTTTTTTCTTTGCAGCCTCAGGAATTTCTTTTTCCTCTAATCTGGCTTTAAACTTTTCAATTTCTGCAGTTTTGTCATCTTTAGACAAACCCAGCTCTTTTTGAATAATTTTTAACTGCTCTTTAAGAAAAAATTCTCGCTGATGTTTATTTATCTGGTTATTAACTTCCTCAGTAATTTTATGCTGTAATCTGGCAACTTCCTGTTCTCTGCGCACCAGCGCTAAAACTTTTTCCATGCGTCTTTGCAGAGGAATGGTTTCCAGTACAGTTTGAAGATCTTTACCAGGAGCCGTAGTAATCGCCGCTGCAAAATCTGCCAGTGGCGATGGGTCTCTGGGATTAAAACGGTTGAGGTAGCCCTTTAACTCTTCGCTGTACAATGGGTTAAGTGGTAATAATTCTTTGATAGCATTAATAAGAGCCATCGAATAAGCTTTAATAGTATCCGCATCTTCTTCTGGTGTTTTAGGGTAGGTAACCTGGACAAGATAGGGTGGTGTTTTTCTTAACCAGCGTTTAATTTTAAACCGACACAGTCCCAAAGCGATAAATTGAATCTGCTCATTTACTTCTACTAAATTGTGTACTTTTACAGCACAGCCCAGTGAAGGGAAAAGGTTTGGGTCTGTATCATGGTCTGACAAGGTATCAACATAGCATAATCCTAATGCTTTATTGTCAGTTTGAATGACACGTTTCAACGTTTCTTCCCAGTTTTTTGCATTAAAAACCAGGGGTTGAATTTGTGCAGGAAAGAAAGGTCTGTTAGTTGCCGGAATCAGATACAGCTTATCAGGAAGATTATGCTCTGACACTGCTAAATCAACATGATTTTTGTCAGATTTACTCTTTGCATTATCGGAATGATGATTATCTGTTTTGTCATCTGAAAAAAAATCAGACTCATCTTTTATTTCTGTATCTTTTGACATAATATTGTCAGCTTCCCATTGTCTTAAAAAATAAAATTTTATAACAATCTATTGTTATTAATTGTTCATATTTATATAAGCCTTTATTGTAAAAATATTTTTATTGAATATAGTTTAAATATAACAACCCTTTTAAATCAATAGGCAAAATTATTGTGTTTTTAATTTAGAAAATAATAAAATATAAAACACTTTATTAACAATTGAATGATTTAAAATTTCCTCAATACTATAGGTATTTTACATGAAAACAGATACAAAAAAAACAATTCTGTTCTGATGTATTGTTTTGTTTCGATACTTTTACAGTAATTGAAAGAGTAATGATCAGGTAATCAATGAATCTTTTTCATCAAAAAATAGTCATCAGTTCACTTACAAATCTCAACCATTTTTATTTCTGACAGACATGCAACTGCCCTGACTAATGAATTTTCAAAAATCATGCGGAATTAATAAATCAAAAAAATCAGATTATTGTTTTTTTATGACGGCAAATTGTTTTTATTAGGCACGCCGTAAAGTTTGTCTCTTAGTCACATTTTTTAAGCGCTGGTTTTACTCCGTCAGGTCTGTCTTCTACTGATATACCAGCCTTTTTGGCATAAAACCGTGGGCTGAGCTTGTCGAAGCCTGGAGAGTATAAAGCAGCCGGGCTTCAACAAGCTCAACCCACGGTGCGTTCAGTAGAGGTTGGTATGTTCAGTAGAAGATAAACCTGTGAATAAAAAATCGGAACTTAAAAAATGTGACTAAGAGACAGACCCTGCAGGGCGAGGCT
>JAPORK010000104.1:3905-14019 GCA_026710285.1 Endozoicomonadaceae bacterium
ACCATACTCCACCGTAGTCATTCCTGCAAAAGTAGGAAGCCAGAAAAAATTTCTAACTTTTTTCACCTATCTCAGGGTCTCTTTCATATCTGTTTAAAGACTTGTATAAGAGTATGGTTGGCTGAGCAGAGCTATTGTAACTATAGCGTTGTGAAATCTCACCCTTCCTGACGTCAACAGACTCAGCCTCGGTGCACAACTGGCATTTTCAGAGTTGATCTGCATATTTAACCGGGTCTTCAGTGCCACACAGGGCAAAAGCCTGTAAACGTTCTTTGCAGGCACCACATTTACCACACGCTTTTTCATTTCCTTTGTAGCAGGTCCAGGTTTGGCTATAGTCCAGCTGCATACTCAACCCATCCTGTAGAATTTCTGCTTTACTCCTGTGAAGATAGGGCGCGACAACAGAGACTTTATTCCAGTCACATAATGCAGCAGCTTTATTCAACGCTTCAACAAATACTGGGCGACAGTCAGGATAAATTTCATGGTCTCCACTGTGTGCTCCATAATATACTTCAGCTGCTCCAATCGACAGTGCATAGCTCACCGCCATAGAAATTAAAATCATGTTGCGATTAGGTACAACGGTTGACTTCATATTTCCCTGTTCATAATTACCATCAGGAATATCCATATTGCTATTTATCAGAGAAGAGCTTTGCATTAGCTGCTTAATACTGGTAATATCAATAACTTGATGAGGGATGTTATACTGTTGGCATACCTGCTCTGCGCATCTTAACTCTTTGCTGCCATGGCGCTGACCATAGTCGAAAGTTAATGCATAAACTTCACGTATTTGCCTCACACTCTGCAGCATGGTAAAAGAGTCCATACCCCCTGAGTAAATAACAACTGCCTTGCGGTCTTTTGGTAAACTGGTCATAAAATATTATTTATCAACAATACGAAAAATTTTACTTAAGAGTAACCCGGAGCACCCTTTGTAAAAGGTAAACCAAAGATAACATAAACAATGAAACAGACAAACTTTTCCCTCATCTTTATTTGCAGCTGATGATAAATATTTTTTTTTACAGACTTGCATCATTGTTAACTTCATAGTAATGTTACTGATGTTGAAAATTGTTCCGAATGTATCTTCAGGGCGGGGTGAAAATCCCCACCGGTGGTAATTTTGAGTTTGGTATTGTTAAATCAGTTTAAATAATCTGCTTAACCAACTCTAAAAAGCCCACGAGCGCCTGAGCCTTGTGCTCAGGGACAGCAGATCCGGTGTAACTCCGGGGCCGACGGTTATAGTCCGGATGAAAGAAGAACACTCCGAAACAGATGGTGAGCATAAATTAAAACCCACAAGTAAAAGGGGGGTTATTTCGTGCTCCCGCTGACGGTTATCGCCCTGAGTCCTGGAATGTGTACTTTAGCAGGAATTAGCTCCATGACTCATAATACGTATAATACAGATTTATCTTCCTTTGGCCACAATGCAGCGCAACGCGTTAACCTGGCGTTACAGCAACTGCGTAAAGGCGGTGGCGTACTCTTACTCGATGATGAAGATCGCGAAAATGAAGGCGATCTGATTTTTTCAGCACAACATATCACCAATGAACAAATGGCACTAATGATCCGTGAATGCAGCGGTATCGTATGCCTGTGCCTGACTGAAAAACGTTGTGAACAACTCGAGCTAAAACCCATGGTTGCGGATAATAACAGCCCCAACCGCACTGCATTTACTGTTTCAATCGAAGCTGCCACAGGTGTGACTACAGGTGTTTCTGCAGCAGACCGGGTAACGACGATTAAAGCAGCCATTGCAGATACCGCAACGCCTGCAGACCTCAACCGTCCCGGACATATTTTTCCTTTAGCTGCACGAGAAGGAGGGGTGCTCACACGTCGCGGTCATACTGAAGGTACACTTGATCTCATGCGTCTGGCAGGACTAAAACAGGCTGGCATACTTTGCGAAGTTATCAACCCTGATGGCACGATGGCCCGTCTTCCGGAAATCATATCTTTTTCCAAACGTTACAATATGCCAGTGCTGACAATTGAAGATATCGTTGATTACATCATTACCAGCCAGGAACAGAGCGCATAACAACATAATCCTCATAAGGAGATTGGTGATGTCGGTTAAATTTGTTGCTTCATCAAAATTACAAACGCAATTTGGTCTTTTTGAAATGCATGGCTTTGAAGATACTAGGTCCGGATGTGAACATCTTGCCCTAACAAAAGGATCATTCACTGGTGATCAACCAGTGCTGACCCGTATTCACTCAGAGTGTCTGACCGGAGATGCACTATTTAGTTTACGTTGTGACTGTGGAGCACAACTCAAAAAAGCGATGGAACATATTGCAAACCAGGAGTGTGGTATTATTTTGTATTTACGCCAGGAAGGTCGCGGGATTGGGCTTATCAACAAAATAAAAGCCTATCATTTACAAGATCATGGCGCCGATACAGTAGAGGCAAATGAACGACTGGGTTTCAGTGCTGATTCACGAAACTATGAAATGTGTACCGAGATGCTGAAGTATTTTGGCATCAGACAGGTCTGCTTGATGACTAATAACCCTCATAAAATCCATGCACTTAATACCGGAGGCATCAACGTGGTTAAACGTATGTCATTGATTACCAGTGGTAACCCCCATAATAAGCGCTATCTGGCGACAAAAACCAATAAACTGGGTCACTTGTTAGAAACTGCCTGAATATATCAATACAATATCGGTTTCAACTTCAACCCAAAAGCACCTGGCACAAGGATCCGGCTTGTGCTTTTGTATCAAACTTCAGTAGTTTTTTATTATTTGCTGATGTTATGCACCACATAAACCAGACCTTCTGTATTCCATCAAAGGTTTGCCTGACAGTCTTCATATACAAATTCAACTTCAAAGAAAAATCGTTTATTTTAAAAAAAGGCTTCGGAAGGATTATCAAAATTAAAAATTCATGTTAGTATGGCTTTTTGTAAAAATACTCAGGTATTTTTCTAAAACAATACAACCGCAGAGGTTTAGTAATGAAAAAATTAATCTCGATTCTTTTATTTTCAGTTAGCTTGAATGCTTTTGCCTATGATGTAACAAGCAACACCACTCAAACTGGAAAAAATAATACAGTCACATTAACCCAGTCAGAACAACAGCAACAATTGCAATTAACCGGAAATAACCTCACTGTTGATGATACGTTAACTGGTATTAAAGGAAGTAACAGCAACAAAGCTAAAATTTGTGCTACACTACCCGGTGTTGATACTCCTGTTTGTCATGAACAGATTTCAAAAATCACCAAATATCTGCAGGATAACGCTGATAAGTTAGACGATATTGAAATACACATCGTCTCTACAGATACAGCTGATAAACAAAAGCGTTATATTGACGAGCACAAACCTCATGAAAAACTGACATTTTTACCTGACTCAAGCCGTGAATTTGGTAAACAAACAGGTACTCTTATTGAAGAATTGGACCTCTTAGCACGGGCTATTATCGTTACAGACAAAGCGGGTGTTGTGCAACATATACAGTGTGTACCAGAATTAACCAATCTTCCAGATTTTGAAAAAGCTGTTGATCTTGCTAAGGCAATTGAAAACTGATAATAAACCCTAAGCTAGTCAGGCAGACACTACGTTACCTGCATTAATTATATCAAAATCGATATACTTTATTTAATAAAGAGTGTCTGCCAGGAAAAAGTAGTAATACCAAATAATGCTACTACAAACTAGTGACATGCTCCCATCACTAAACCGCAAAAGCGGTTGTAGTGGGGGCTTCTTGCGACCCATGTTGAGAATCCTCAACACCTTTCGCTGTAGCACCTGGGCTGACAGGTTTTGCTACAGGGGAACTGCTTTACACAAACGTAGTATCCCTACGCATCAGCCGAAAGCGTATACTACAAAAGGAACAATATGGTGTCAACATGAACACAAAAAAAACTAACAACGCTATCCATCCCACCCCCAAACAGCAAAGCTGTTATGCGGGAGGAGAATTCCGCTTAAATTGTTAAGAAATCCTCTATTGATATCTGCTGAAATTGTTATAATATTTCAACTCCAGGCAGCATTTTATGCACCGGTTTATAAAAGCAAGCTGATAATTATCAATACATTACGCTTAAGTGTTATACAGAATACTGCTAATCCACGCACTTTTTATGCATTAATAAAACTTTTGCTGTCAGCATCAACACAGCATAATAATCGTGATATGGGACAAGCAACCCATAACAAAAAAATCAATAACCTGAACTAAACCAAAATTTTTTATCACTTATATCAGGTATTCAAATGAATTTTGTTATTATATCATAAATAATTCCGCTATTTTGAGATAAAATAACAGATGTAAAAAAGGGTTAAACATGTCTTTGAATAAAGATGGTAATTACTACAAAATCACAGTCTTAGGTGGTGGTAGTTTTGGTACTGCACTGGCTGATATTAGTGCGATTAACGGACATAAAGTAAAGCAGTGGGTCCGTTCACCAAAACAAGCTGAAGAAATAAATCGTCTGCATACCAATACCCGATATTTACCTGATTTTAAGATCAATACAGCAGTTGAAGCAATCACAGACATTGTTGAGGCAACAGATCAAGCAGATATTATTTTTGTAGCCATTCCAAGCCATTCATTTCGTGATGTTATCAGACAATTAAAAAAAATTACTGATGATAAAATTATCGTGAGCACTACAAAAGGTATCGAAGCTTCTACATTTAATATGATGAGCCAAATCGTTGAAGAAGAAATACCTGCATGCAAAGTTGCTGTATTGAGTGGTCCTAATATTGCCCGTGAACTCATCAATAAAGCGATCACCGCTACTGTTATTGCCAGCAAACATCAGGAAGTATGTACTTTAATTCAAAAAATATTACAGTGTAAATTTTTTAGAGTTTATGCGAGCAATGATACATTTGGCGTGCAACTCGGTGGTGCACTGAAAAACATTTATGCAATTGCTGCCGGTATTGCCTCTGCAATTGGTATGGGAGAAAATACACGCAGCATGCTTATTACGCGGGCTTTGGCTGAAATGAGTCGATTTGCTGTGAGCATGGGTGCAAACCCAATGACTTTTTTAGGATTATCAGGTGTGGGCGATTTAATTGTTACCTGCACATCAACACTTAGCCGTAATTTCAGATTAGGTCAGGCTATTGGAACAGGAGTCTCTTTAGCAGAAGCAGAAAAAACCGTTGCTCAAACAGCAGAAGGTATCAATACACTACGTCTGGTAAAAGAAAAAGCCAAAGAAAAAAATATTTACATGCCTATTGTTTCCGGACTTTATGCTGTTGTTTTTGAAAAAAAATCTGTAGAAAAAATGATCGAGAACAGTATGCTTGCACAACAGGGTGATGATGTTGAATTTATTTTTCAGGATCAATATCAGCTGTTAACACCTCCTTCCTGAACCTGTCTCTTAGTCACATTTTTTAGGTTACGATTTTTATTCACAGGTTTATCTTCTGCTGAATATACCAGTCTCTACTGAACGCACCATGAACTGTATCGGGTAGAAGGAACTGCCAGCTGGCAATTCCTTCTACCTGATTAAAAAATAATTATCAAGAAAATATAACTTCCCTGTTACCGAATTCTGGCAATTTCTTCCGGAATGATGCAGCTTTTCAGCGTTATATGTTTGTTAAATAAGGGTTTTTACTAAACTAAAAACTCCGAGCTGGAGTTTAATCAAATAAAAAAGACCCACCAGGCTACAAGTAAAAAAACAAGAACAATCACCGGAATACCCGCAATAAGTGCATACTTTAAATTTTGTTTTTTACGGATATTATCTTTTTTGTGTTGATGTGAATAATTCATACTCATTGTAAAAACCTTCTGTAATAGTTAAATGCAGAATCAAGACATTGATTTTTTAGATTGTTGCAGTATTTGTTTCAGAAACCGACCAGTATAAGATGCAGCTACTTTCGTAATATCTTCCGGCGTACCTTCAGCAATAATTTTTCCTCCATTATCACCACCTTCTGGACCAAGGTCAATAATCCAGTCAGCCCTTTTGATAACATCCATATTATGTTCAATGATAACAATGGTATTACCTTGTTTACATAAATACTCTAAAACCTCGATCAACTGTTTAATATCTTCAAAATGAAGCCCGGTCGTCGGTTCATCCAATACGTAAAGCGTCTTCCCTGTGTCCCGTTTAGAAAGCTCTTTAGCCAGTTTTATCCGTTGCGCCTCTCCTCCCGACAAAGTTGTAGCGCTTTGTCCCAGCGTTATATAAGATAATCCAACGTCAACCAATGTTTTTATTTTGCGTTTTAGTGCAGGAATAACAGAAAAGAAAGTCAGTGCATCTTCAACAGTCATATCCAGCACTTCAGAAATATTTTTTCCTTTATAGTTTATTTCCAGCGTTTCTCGATTATACCGCTTGCCTTTACATACATCACAATCAACGTAAACATCGGGCAGAAAATGCATCTCAATTTTTATAACACCATCCCCCTCACAAGCTTCACAGCGCCCACCTTTTACATTAAAACTAAAGCGACCTGGTTTGTAGCCTCTTGAACGAGCCTCTTGTGTTGCAGAAAACAATTCACGAATTATTGTAAAAATTCCCGTATAAGTCGCCGGATTAGAGCGTGGCGTTCTTCCAATAGGGCTCTGATCTATATCAATACATTTATCAAAATATTCTGTCCCTTCGATCTGTTGATAAGGCTCACAGGTTAACGTGGTTGCTCCGTTCAGCAACGTAGCCATTATTGGATAGAGTGTATTATTTATAAGTGTTGATTTTCCGGAACCTGAAACACCAGTAATGCAGGTAATGATACCAGCCGGAATGTTTAAATTAACATCTTTAAGGTTATTGCCATTGCAACCGGTAAGCGTAAGTACTTTTTCTTTATTACGTTCTCTTCGACAATGGGGAATTGTAATTTGTCGTTTACCACTGAGGTATTGACCTGTTAAAGAACGTTTTGTTTTCATTACTGCAGCAGGTTTACCATATGCTACAATTTCTCCTCCATGCGTTCCTGCACCCGGACCTAAATCAACGATATAATCTGCATGACGAATAGCATCTTCATCATGTTCAACAACAATAACAGTATTGCCAAGATTACGAAGATGAATTAACGTCTCAAGCAGTTTTGCGTTATCTCTTTGATGCAACCCTATGGAAGGTTCATCCAGAATATACATAACCCCAGTAAGCCCTGAACCTATCTGGCTTGCCAGACGTATTCGTTGCGTTTCTCCGCCTGATAAAGTGTCAGCACTACGGTTCAGTGTCAGATAGTTAAGTCCTACATTGACCAAAAATTTTAATCGTTCACAAATTTCTTCTATTATTTTTTTTGCAATGGTTTTACGTTTGCCACTAAAGCGTAATTTTTTTATACAATCCAGTGCGTTATCCACAGATAATGAAGAAATATGCGGAAGTGTAAATCCATCAATAAAAACGTGTCTGGCTTCAGTTTTCAGCCGTGATCCGTCACAAGATGTACAACTCTGTTGTGTTAATAGCTTATCCATTTCTTCACGAATATGGAGTGATTCTGTTTCATGATAACGGCGTTCCAGATTAGGAATTACACCTTCAAAAGGATGCTCCTGTACGGTTTTTTTCCCCCGCTCATTAAAAAAGGAAAACTTAATCTCTTCTTTTCCGGAACCGTACAATAAAATATGTTGTATCTTTTTGGGAAGTTCAGTAAAAGGTACATCCAGATCAAACTTATAATGTTTTGCAAGAGACTCAAGCATGCTGAAATAATAACTCATTCGCCGGTTCCAGCCTCTTATTGCACCTTCAGCCAGACTAAGCTCAGAACAATGCACTACCTTTTCAGGATCAAAAATCTTTTTGACCCCCAAACCATCACAGGCAGGGCAGGCACCTGCCGGATTATTAAAAGAAAATAACCGTGGCTCTAATGTTTCCATACTGTAATTACAAATTTTACAGGCAAACTGTGAAGAAAAAAGCAGTGGCTCACGATTTTCATCGTCCATATGGCGTATAATAGCCAGTCCGTTACTTAATGAAAGCGCCGTCTCAAAAGATTCAGCAAGGCGTTGTTTTATTTGTGCACGCACTTTAAAACGATCCACCACAACTTCAATGGTATTCTTTTTATTTTTATCCGGAACAGGGCATGCATCAATATCCATTATTACGCCATTAATACGCACACGGACAAATCCCTTTTGTTGTAAGTTATTGAGTAACTGGATATGCTCACCTTTTCTTTCTCTTACAACAGGTGCCAGCAACATTACTTTTTCTTCTTCAGGCAATTTCAATACCTGATCAACCATCTGGCTAATGGTTTGCGCTTCAAGAGACTGATTATGTACCGGGCATCTTGGAATGCCTGTTCGGGCAAAAAGTAACCTGAGATAATCATGAATTTCAGTGGCTGTTCCCACTGTTGAACGTGGATTATGGCTGGTCACTTTTTGTTCAATAGATATGGCAGGAGAGAGTCCTTCTATGTGATCAACATCTGGCTTGCTCATAATAGACAGAAACTGACGTGCATAAGAAGAGAGTGATTCTACATAGCGCCTTTGTCCTTCTGCATAAAGAGTATCAAATGCAAGAGAAGATTTTCCTGAACCGGATAATCCGGTAATAACAATTAGTTTACCTCGTGGCAGCTCAATATCAATATTTTTTAGATTATGAGTGCGAGCTCCACGAACAATAATTTTATCCACAGAATAGTGTCTCTTTTTATATTGAAATGTCAGTAGAAAATTATATTCTTTTTAATGAAAAGAGTGAAATAACCATTTAGTACTACATCTTCTTTTAGTTACTTTAATTCACTATCATGACAACCCTAAATACTTTATAAATATTAAATTTAGTAAAAGGAGAGTATTTTGTTAAAAGTTTGTTCTTGTTTACTTTAGTCTGACAACTCTCCTTCTCCTTTAGCGTTAATAAATAGTACACTACAACCAATTTTTTATTTTAAACGAAACAATAACTGAACAAACGGACTTTATCGTCAGGTTAAAAATACGCTACATACAGACTTTATGCGATTATTTTATCATCAAAATGCCTTTGCTTTAATTGGTTTTTTAAATATCAAATAATTTCTACCCCTATAGCGGTTGCTTCACCACCACCAATGCATAAACAGGCAACTCCTCTTTTAGCCTGACGTTGTCTGAGTGCATAAATAAGCGTCAGTAAAATACGACAACCACTGGCTCCAATTGGATGACCTAAGGCGCATGCGCCTCCATGGATATTAACTTTTTCATGCGGTAATCCGTGATCATGCATAGCAGCCATTGTTACAACAGCAAATGCTTCGTTAATTTCAAATAAATCAACAGTCTCTTTATTCCAGCCAGTTTTTTTGAATAACGCAGAAATAGCGCCTACAGGAGCGGTAGTAAATTTTGCAGGATGACAAGCGTATGTACTGTGACCAGTAATTTTTGCAAGCACTGGCAAACCATGATCCTGAGCCACAGAATCCTTCATCAACAATACTGCTGCAGCACCATCTGAAATTGAACTGGAATTGGCTGCAGTAATTTTTCCATCTTTACTAAAGGCGGGTTTTAAATGAGGTATTTTGGCAGGATCTACAGCAAAAGGCTGTTCGTCAGTAGTAATGATATTTTCTTTTTTTTTATATCGTACAGTAACAGGTACAATCTCTTCTTTGAAGTAACCACTTTCACTAGCATGTTGTGCACGTTTGAGTGAAGTTATAGCAAAATCATCCATATCCTTACGGGTAAATTCATAACTATCTGCAGTATTTTCTGCAAAAGTACCCATTAAACTTTTTGTATCAAAGTCTTCAAGACCGTCCATGAACATATGGTCACAGATTTCTCCGTGCCCCATTCGATAACCACTACGGGCTTTTTTAAGTAAATAAGGGGCACCACTCATACTTTCAAAACCACCTGCGAGCACAACTTTATTCGTTCCTGTCTGAATGAGATCATGTGCGAACATAACACTCTTCATTCCGGAACCACAAAGCTTATTGATAGTTACACAACCTACTGCATCCGGAATTCCGGCACTGCGTGATGCTATGCGTGCAGGTCCCTGACCCACACCTGCTGAT
>JAPORK010000098.1 GCA_026710285.1 Endozoicomonadaceae bacterium
CAAAACGCATGTGAACCAAAAACTTCCCGGTAACTTTGGACACACAAACGGTGTGTGCTTCACAAGCTTGCTCAAAATCAAGGTTTTCGACATACCGGTACGACGTTTCCACTCTGCGTCTTTGGCAATCAGAGTTTGTGAAAAGGCGTTCAACGTATCCTTCTTCCGTTAACTCAATAAGCAGAAACCCTGTCGTTTACATGATATAGGTAGGCTTGCATTCAGGTCAGATGCTCACTCTAAAAACCGTCGTTTGGTAGTGTGGGAGCCTAAACTTCAAACTGTTCCAGTGTGTAATACTCTGAAGAGATAGCTATATGATAAGGTTAGCGACCTGACAGGTTTCTTGTTCTGAATAAGGTCTTATATTCATAATTCTTCTTTCGTTGGAATCGTGTGGGAGCTGTAAACCAAAACTTAACATAGTCGCCTTCAACAGAATATATTCTTTTAGATCATGCCTATAAGATTTTGAAGCTCAACTCAAAAACTTTTCCTTCCAAAAAGGGAGGTTGTGGTAATTTCCTCAATACACACAACAAAGAAGATGCAGTTTTCATGTGGCTGGTCGTTGAATCACATTGCAACATATAATTTATTTGTCGTTTTGTTATCAATAAATGAGTTGAAAAATCTTCATATAAATTAACTTTTTGTGTTTTCTGTTTCATATAAACAGACTCTTTCCCAGGTTGCATATCAAAACGTTCTAAACAAATAAAATCAGATCAAACATCTTTGTTCATATTCACCATAAACTCCGAAACGACGTGCTCTCAAAAATACTTAGAAAATCACTATAGCAAAAATTTTCCCGGAAGTGAAACTTTTTGTTCGCAAAATGTGCAAGGACAAAATTATTATTAATCACTGTGTATAATTTAATTAAAAAGAATAAAGTTTTTTATTATTAATGTTATATATACGGATTGTTTTTTTAGTGGATATCTCTTTTAAAATATTGATTTGATAGAATTAATGCTTGTTAGCAGTTTGTGTATTTCCTAGCTGGTTTCCTGTTAGTTTTTTGTTGATAACTTTACCTGTGGATTATTTTTCTTTTTTGTTTGTTAATAACTTGCTATTTTATTAACAGGTTATCCACTCTTTTCCACAGGGATATCCACAAACTTTTTCACAAAGAACAGTGTTTACATTTTTTGAGTATTTGTAGATTTTTGTGGAAACGTTGAGATAATATATTTATATTCTTGTTTTTACTTACTTAGGTTTAGATGGTTTTGTTGTGAAATATTCAGAGCCAGAGGTACTCTGGCAAAAGTGCATGGATGTGTTGCAGGATGAGATGCAACTCCAGCAATTTAATACCTGGTTGAGACCACTCAAAGTTATGGTTGATACAAACCTTTTGTGTTTACTGGCTCCTAACAGGTTTGTGCTGGATTGGATAAAGGATAAGTTTTTGCTTCGCATAGAAGAAGTTTTAAATGAACTTTCAGAAGGGAACCCACCAACAATTGCACTTGGAGTTACCATTGGAAAAACGTCCTTTTCTTATCGACATAACAGAAAAACACCAAAAACTTTTGGTTCGCCTGGTATTTCAGGTACAGCAGGCTTGTCAAATGTGGTCGGGTCTGAAAAAGAGGTTGTGTTGAGCCGCGAAAAAAAATACAAACACAAAGTTGGAAAGCCCCTGTTTTCTGACAAAAAACAGAACGAACAAGAGGTGCACACACCAGGCTTGCAGGAAGCGCCTCAGGTTCAAAAAAAGCTGGATCTGGGGATAGTTTGTTCTGACGAACCTCCTCCGGAAAGACAAGAAAAAATCAAACCCAACAAGCCGCAAAAAATGACAGCAATGCAAGATTCTTTTTGTAGCCCGGCTTTAAAAAACAAACAAAAAACCAGCTTGTCATATAAAAGAGAGTTGTTAAAGGGTGAGGTTGTTTCTGAAAAAACAAAGCAAGAAAATCCTTCTTTAAAGCTAAAAAAAAATACAACAAAGGATGAATGTAAAAAAAACGACAGAAGTAATGTTTGTGATAAGAACAAAACAAATAAGACCGGCAAGGCTGTTTTGGTGAGTCAAACAGACAAAAGACAAGCAAATGTTGGTGGTGGAATAAGGCATAATACAGCCCTTAACAAAAACTTTACTTTTGATTCTTTTGTTGAGGGCAAGTCAAATCAGCTTGCTTTGGCAGCTGCACGACAAATAGTAGATAATGCTGGTTGCTCATACAATCCACTGTTTATATACGGCGGTGTTGGTCTGGGAAAGACGCATCTAATGCACGCTGTTGGGAACAACCTGATCGAAACAAATGTTGCGCCTAATGTCGTTTATTTACATTCTGAGCGGTTTGTTGCAGATATGGTTAAAGCACTACAATTAAATGCAATTAATGATTTTAAGCGCTATTATCGCTCAGTAGATGCTTTATTGATAGATGATATTCAGTTTTTTTCAGGAAAAGAGCGCTCACAAGAAGAGTTTTTCCATACATTTAATGCGCTTTTAGAGGGGGGGCAACAGGTTATATTGACCTGTGACCGATATCCAAAAGAGATTAAAGGGTTAGAAGAGCGCTTAAAGTCAAGGTTTGGATGGGGGTTGACTGTGGCTGTTGAGCCACCTGAGCTGGAAACCAGAGTGGCTATTTTGATAAAAAAAGCAGAACAGATTAATATAGAGCTACCGTCAGACGCCGCTTTTTTTATAGCGCAAAAAATACGCTCAAATGTGCGTGAACTTGAGGGTGCATTAAAGAAGGTTGTTGCCTGTGCCCGATTTATGGGTGCAAAAATTGATATTGATTTAATACGAGAAGCGCTTAAGGATCTTTTTGCGCTGCAGGATAAGCAGGTTGGTGTTGAAAACATACAAAAAACAGTAGCCGTTTATTTTCACATAAAAGTTTCTGATATTCTCTCCAAAACCAGGGTGAGAACTATTGCAAGACCTCGCCAGATATCAATGGCTCTGGCAAAAGAGCTTACAAACCACAGTTTGCCAGAAATAGGTGAAGCCCATGGTGGTCGTGATCATACAACGGTTTTGCATGCATGCCGAAAGATTAAAGAGTTGATGTCTGTAGATAGTGATGTAGCTAACGACTATCGACACTTATTTAATTCACTTACAAATTAATATTTGAAAATAAGAGAAAGATTACTATGCGTTTTGTTATTAATAGGGAAAACTTAATAAAACCTCTTCAGCTGGTTGCTGGTATAGTTGAACGTCGACAGACGCTTATCGTGCTATCTAATGTTTTGTTAAGTGTTCACAAAGATGTACTGCTTTTAACGGGTACTGATTTAGAAGTTGAGCTTATTGGTAAGGTGGCCTTGCAGAATGTTGAAGAAGAGGGAGCAACAACAGTTTCAGCAAGGAAATTGATGGATATCTGCAAAGCATTGCCAGAACAAAGCGAAATTTTAATTTATAAAGAGGAAAATAAATTAATAATAGTTTCGGGTCCGTCTCGCTTTTGTTTGGCTGTATTATCGGCAGAAAAGTACCCTAACATCGAAGAAAAAGAAGGAAACTCATCATTTGTTATTGATCAGGCGTCTTTGCGCTATCTCATTGAAAGAACGGGTTTTGCAATGGCGCAACAAGATGTTCGGTATTATTTGAATGGGGTATTGCTGGAAATTGGCAATGAGCAGTTGCGGGTTGTTGCAACAGATGGTCACAGGATGGCGATGTGTACGCTCCATCTGGATTTAGGGATGAGTGATGATGAAAAAGGCTATGATCAGTTTATTGTGCCTAGAAAAGGTATTTTAGGGCTGGCTCGTCTCATAGCTCAAGGAGGAGATGAGAAAATCAGCATCTCACTTGGGAGCAATCATATGAGAGGGCAGACAAGTGATTTTGTTTTTACCACAAAGCTTGTGGATGGAAAATTCCCAGATTATGAACGAGTTATATTAAAAAATGGAGATAAAAAGGTTGTTCTGGATCGTGAGGTGGTGAAGCAGGCTTTACAGAGGGTTTCTATCCTTTCTAACGAAAAATGCAAAGGAGTTCAGCTCAGGCTTGACAAAGACAGGCTAAAAATCACAGCAAACAATCCTGAGCAGGAGTTGGCAGAAGAAGAGTTGGATGTTGATTATGGCGGTAAACCGCTCAATATAGGTTTTAATGTGCATTATATTCTTCATGTTTTATCCGTTCTTAACTGCGAAAAAGTTATTATGGTTTTGTCTGGTCCAAATGATGCTGTGTTAATTAAAGAGCCGGACAGCGAGAACTCTCTTTATGTTATAATGCCTATGCGTCTTTAATAGATGTAAATTAATATAGGGTTAGGATGGCTATTTGTCGCTTAAAAGTTTCAAACGTGCGCAATTTGTCTGTTTCTGTTGCTCCCTCGCCAAAAGTAAATCTTTTTTTTGGTGAAAATGGAAGTGGAAAAACAAGTTTGTTGGAATCTGTTTGTTTTCTGGCAATAGCAAAATCGTTCCGCACCAATAAGTTGAAGCCTGTTGTAAGAAATGGATGTAGGTCCTGTACTGTTTTTGGGGAGGTGCTAACAACAAATTACATGGTCTCGGTAGGGGTTACACGAAGCCTGGATCACCAACCATTAATTCATCTGAATGGTCGCAGTTCAGGGTCTGTTGTTGATTTAGCCTTTATTCTCCCTGTGCAGTTAATGCACCCGAAGCTTTTTACCTGTCTTGAAGATGGACCGCAGATCCGCAGGCGTTTGATGGATTGGGGAGTTTTTCATCAGTTTCCAATTTTTTGGTCTGCGTGGAAAAAAATGCAGACAAGCCTGAAGCAGAGGAATAAACTGTTAAAGTATTGTGTTAACAGAGAAAAAGAGCTAAAAGCGTGGACACAAACTTTTATCGATTCAGCGCTGATTGTGGATAAGTTGAGGTCAGATTATATGTCACTCCTGGTTCCTGAACTGGAAGCGCTTTTACAGATGATGACAGGGCTGGCAGGAATACGGTTGGTTTACTGTCGGGGGTGGTCCAAAGGGGTGGCACTTGAGGATGCGTTGAGCAGAGATATTGATAAAGATAAATTGTCAGGATTTACATATTCAGGACCGCAGAGAGCTGATATTAAGCTAACATATAATGGTGCTTCTGTTGTGGAAACCTTGTCCAGAGGACAACAAAAAATAGTGGTTTGTGCTATTAAACTTGCACAAGGAAAACTTTTTGAAAGGTTGAAGAAGCGGGCATGTGTTTATCTGATTGATGATTTACTGTCTGAGCTGGATGAAAAAAACTGTGCCCTGCTGGTTAGTGTTTTGAATGAAATGCAAAGCCAGGTATGGGTTACCGGTGTTGATGAAAACGCTTTACGTAAAACATTTTTAAGTTCTGAAGAAAAAAAAGTGTTTCACGTGAAACATGGGCGTCTGTGTTCCGTGTAGTCTGGGTATGATGCATAGCGAAAAGAGATATAGATATATGAACAGGGATATTTTTAATGAGTAAAAAAGAGTATGATGCATCTAATATAAAGGTGTTAAAGGGGTTGGATGCGGTTAGAAAGCGGCCTGGCATGTATATTGGGGATACGGATGACGGGTCAGGGCTTCATCATCTGGTTTTTGAGGTTGTAGACAATTCAATAGATGAAGCGCTTGCAGGATATTGTTCAAGTATTGATATTAAGCTTCACCCGGATAACTCTGTAACAATTAAAGATGATGGGCGTGGAATTCCTGTGGATATACACCAAGAGGAGGGTGTGTCTGCTGCTGAAGTCATTATGACTGTGCTGCATGCGGGGGGTAAATTTGATGACAACTCCTATAAAGTCTCTGGGGGGCTTCATGGCGTTGGTGTTTCTGTTGTAAATGCGCTTTCTGAAAAACTAAAGTTAATCGTCCGGAGAGCGGGAAAGGTTTATGAACAAACATATGATAATGGTGTTCCACGTGAAACACTCAAAGTTGTGGGTGAGACGGAGAGAACTGGTACAGAAATAACATTTTGGCCTTCGGCAGAAACTTTTAGCAGTGTTGTTTTTAATTTTGACACGCTGGCTCGCCGGCTGCGGGAGCTGGCATTTTTAAACTCGGGTATCTGTATTAATTTGTCAGATGAGCGCGACGACCGCAAAGAGGTTTTCAAGTATGATGGAGGATTGCAGGCCTTTATTGATTTTTTAAATCAAAATAAAAATACACTCAATAAAACATTTCATTTCTCTGTTGTGCGTCAAGATAATATCGGCGTAGAGGTTGCAATGCAATGGAACGACGGGTTTCAAGAGAATGTGCTCTGCTTCACAAACAATATCCGTCAACGCGATGGCGGTACTCATCTGGCAGGTTTCCGTGCAGCCTTAACAAGAACGCTAAACAACTACATAGAAAAAGAAGGGCTAGCTAAAAACAACAAGATTAATACAAGTGGTGATGATGCAAGAGAGGGTTTAACTGCCCTAATCTCGGTTAAGGTTCCGGATCCAAAGTTTTCATCACAAACAAAAGACAAACTTATTTCATCAGAAGTAAAGGCTGCTGTTGAACAAGAAATAGGAGCGCTTTTTTCTGAGTTTCTTATAGAAAATCCCCAGCAATCTAAAATAATTGTGAACAAAATGATAGATGCTGCCAGAGCGCGTGAAGCAGCACGGAAAGCCAGAGAAATGACAAGGCGGAAAGGGATTCTTGATGTGGCGGGTTTGCCCGGGAAGCTGGCAGATTGTCAGGAAAAGGACCCAGCCTTTTCTGAGTTATATATTGTTGAGGGAGACTCTGCTGGCGGATCCGCAAAACAAGGCAGAGATCGTCGAACGCAAGCTATTTTGCCTTTAAAAGGAAAGATATTAAATGTTGAGAAAGCCCGTTTTGACAAGATGCTTTCTTCAGTTGAGGTGGGAACGCTGATTACTGCGCTGGGATGCGGTATTGGGCGAGAGGAGTTCAATCTTGAAAAATTGCGGTATCATTACATCATAATAATGACCGATGCTGATGTTGATGGCGCCCATATTCGCACGTTGCTGTTAACTTTTTTCTTTCGGCCGATGCCAGAGCTTATAGAGGCTGGTTATGTTTATATTGCTCAGCCGCCACTTTACAAGGTTAAGGCTGGAAAACAAGAGCAATACCTTAAGGATGATGCTGAACTGGACGAGTACCTGGTGGCATTTGCTTTGGAAGGAGCTAAGATTTGTCCGGGAAATGATATTCCGCCTGTTTCAGGGGTTGCTTTAGCTGGATTGGTCAATGAATATTTTGGTGTCAAAAAAATACAAAAACGATTGGAAAAGGTGTATCCGGCAGATCTGCTTGAATGTTTGATCTATATGCCTGAGCTAACAGATGAAAAACTAAGAGATAAAGATTTTGTTACTGGGTGGATAAAAACGTTTGATGAAGCACTAAAAGAAGTAGCAAACCCTGAAACACAATATCAGGTTGTTATGGAAGAAGATAAAGAGTTGCAACAATATATGCCAAAAACCAAAGCTTTTGCTTATGGTGTAAACCGAGAATATATTTTGCAGTTGCATTTCTTCCAATCTGCTGACTATAAGTCTTTTGTCGCGCTGGGAAGTAAGCTTCGGGGGTTTATAGACAAAGACGCTTATGTTCAGCGTGATGAGCGAACACAACCAATAGACTCTTTTGATCAGGCTGTCCAATGGTTGATGAAAGAGGCATCAAAGCGCCATTATATACAACGATATAAAGGGTTGGGTGAAATGAATCCAGATCAACTCTGGGAGACAACAATGAATCCGGTTGTCAGGCGTATGCATCAGGTTAAGTTACAGGATGCTGTTGCAGCTGATCAAATTTTTACAACACTCATGGGCGATCATGTTGAACCCCGACGTGAATTTATTGAGCAAAATGCATTAAGTGTTGAAAACCTTGATGTATAGGTGCTGATATTAGAAGAGACAGATTTTTGTTTGTTGGACTGCTGCTGGATTAAAAAATATTCTTGTTTGGGAAAGGTAATATGGACCGGTAATTGTTTTTTTATCCACAAAGTCTGTTACAAACGATAAAATAAAACAATAGGAAGAAAGCGTGAGTATTGAGCTTGTAAATAAAGAACTTTCAGAAGCTATTCAGGTGCTTACAAAGTTTTTTGAAAATAAAAAGGAGTTACAAAAAATAGTAAATGCTGCAAACCTGCTGGTTGCATCCTTTAAGAACAGCGGAAAAGTCATCGCTTGTGGAAATGGAGGTTCTCATTGTGATGCGATGCACTTTGCAGAGGAGCTAACAGGTCGTTTCAAAGATGACCGACCGCCTTATCCAGCGATTGCGATTTCTGACCCAAGTCATTTAACTTGTGTAAGCAATGATTATGGATATGAACATGTTTTTAGCCGCTTTGTTGATGGTGTTGGGCTAAAAGGAGATGTGCTGTTTGGTATTAGCACCAGTGGTAACTCGCTCAATGTTATTCGTGCTGCTGAGATGGCAAAAAAAAAGGGAATGGTCGTTATATTGTTAACAGGAAATGATGGGGGACGGTTAGCAGGGCTTGCTGATGTGGAGATAAGAGTACCTCACTCTGGCTATGCTGATCGCATCCAGGAAGTACATATAAAAATCATACATATAATGATAGGTTTGATAGAGAAAGCAATGGAAGGGCAAGCACGCTGATTCACAACTGTACAAATAGCGTGTTAACGCATGTTATGTGAGGCAAAGCATTGCTTTGTATAAATGCAGGTGATAATAGCTTTGGTGGCTTTTGTGTATTATGCAGAAAAAAAAGCATTAACTTTTAAAGTGGTTCTGTGTGCAAAAACCCATCTCTATACCTGCAAAACTCATGAGGTAAAGAGTTGGTCCATAATCTTTCCGCCGGTTGTAAGTGTTTACAAAAAAGTACTTTTTTCTAACTTTGCTTGTTATACCGCACCAGCATACACTCCGAAAAAATAGTGTTGGGTGACTCTCTCAGGTTTCACTTTCTGCAGAAAATTATGAATAGACTCTGAAGCCTCCAAAAAAATGTCTCCTGGTTATATTTTGTGGTTTCTGACTTTTGCTTTGGAAAGCTTTTCTTCTTCTGAAATACCAATCTTTCAAACGTATAGTTGTGGGCTCAGCCTACGGTTTATGCCAAACCTGATATATTCAATAACAAGAAACTTGCCGGGATAAAATCGGAACCTAAAAAGTGTGATTAGGAGGCAGGCTCAACCAGCGGGTATCGTTGTCTTGAGGTTATCCGAAAGCAGATACTATCTGAACTCACCTGCACTGGTTTGTTTGTTTCCCTGAAGAATATTAATTTTTATTGGAGTGTTTGTGTACAAAAGATAGCCCGGAAAAAGAGTTTACATTTGTTCATGAGCTTTATTTTAAAAAGCCGAACAGATGTGTGTCTATCAAGTCGCAAAGACAGTGTAAAACAAGCCGCTGAACCTCCTGAATTCTGGCGGGCACATCTGAAGAGATATAAAGTTCAATGTCGGTTGGGTTAAGCAATATTTCTATATCACCTTCATTGCTGCTACCCAAGACAATAACGTGCATCTCTCTTGCGTGTGCTGCCTGTACAGCCTGAATAAGACCGAACGATTTACCTTTGCCTGAGATAATTAGCAAGACATCATCCGGAACCCCTAATGCTCTTATTTGCTTGGCAAAAATTTCGTTATGGTGACCATCGTGCAGAATTGCAGTTAATGTTGATGTGTCTGTTGAAAGAGCTATAGCGGGCAAAGAAGGTCTTTCCCGCTCGTATTTGTTTAAAAGTTTCGATGAAAAGTCCTGTGCATCACTTGCCCCTGTTCCGTTACCGCAAATCATGATTTTTCCATCATTAGCTAAAACGTCAGCAATCATTTTTGCTGCATTGTCAATAAGCGGAGTAAGGTTTTCTGCTGTATTTATGATGGTTTCAATACAATCAGAAAATGTTTGTGTTATTTTTTCAACCATAATTTTAATTTTTGTCAGGAGGAGTAATAAAAAACAGCCTCTTGGTGTTTTTAAGTGTCAACATAAAGAATCCACTCATTTTAACAGATAAAAGCATTTTTTATCCACTTGACTGCAAATTTTTTTGTGTTGTCGTCGGTCATGGCAACCACATCAAACCGATAACCTGTCTCTGCTTTGTTGTTTTCTTTTTGTATGTAGTGTTGCGCTGTTGCAATTATTTTTCGGCGTTTGTGGTGGTTTATTGTCTCTTCAGCACGACCGTGACAGTTTTTTTGTTTTCTTAATCGAACTTCAACAAAAACGATATGATTATCATCTTTCATTATCAGGTCGATTTCTCCAAGGCGACAGGCATAGTTGCGGCGAAGTAGCTTTAAGCCCCTTTTTTTTAAATAATGCAAAGCATGTTTTTCCGCTTCATGTCCTCTTCCTGGAGAAAGAAATAGCTGCCAACTCATTTTTTATCAGTTAGAATATTGTTCTTTTGTGTTAAGAGCGTCATGGATATAATTCCATTTTTAAATGTAGCCCAGTGCAAATTTTGATAAATTTGTTGTTTATCATTAACAGTCAACCAACCACTGTAACCCTGAAAAGATGTGCCCGGTTTAATGGTCGACTGAAGAAGTTTTGGGTAAATATAGCCAGCATTAGCTCCCAAAACAAAAAAATTCTCAATTTCTGTATCTGGAGTTTTTGATTGAGGTTGCACTCGGAAAGGTTGTTGTGATTGGTATTGTTTCCGCTCCGGACAAGCAAAAAATACGTCATCCAGATCTGTAGTTTTTTTTGTTTCATTGGTACACAGGCTGGGCAGACCAAGCACAGGAAGATTTTTTGTAAAATAAAACTTGAGTGCTGGGTTTATTTGGCGGATTATATTTTTTGAGGCGATAATAAAGACCAGATCAACATCTTGTCGTGAACCTGGAGTAAAGTCAATTTTTTCAGATAAAATTTTTTGCAGTTTGTTTCTTCTTGTTTTGCTTTCATTTATTAGTAGTGTTTTGGCTACAGTAGCATTAATGTTTTCTTTCTTATAAATTTCTGTTGTTTTAATCACCCGCCCCCCCAGGATATTCCATCTTTCAACAAGGTTTCGGTAAATATACTTATTTATAGAGGAGTTTTCTAAAAAGATCAGCGCTCTTTTATAGCCGGAATCGATTGCTTGTTCCACCAAAAAGCTTATCTCATGTTTTACAGAGAGTCCTGTCTGGTAAATGTTTTTGTTATTTGGTGGTTGATCTGTATAGTTAAGTAGCAGCCATGGACGGTTGATATTTTTACTTTTGATTATTTTTTTTACTGACTGGTGAGTTAGTGGTCCTATGATAATATCGGGTTGTTTTTTAACAAGTTGTTTTAGTATCTTGTTGTTCTGAAGTTCGTAACTATCAAAAAATTCAAGAGTTGTTGGTGTAGAGGTCAAATCATCTTTTTGCTGGTAAAATGCTGTGAGTAAACCTTTCAAAATAGTGTGTCCGGCAATAGATGAAGGACCTGAGAGAGGTAACAAAACAGCCGCTTTCTTTTGTACGTTTTCTGTGTCTGTATTTTGTAAGTCTTCTGTTTTTTGTACATTTTCTATATTTGCGTTGACAGCAGGTGTTTTTTTTGTTGAAAACAGCGCACATCCACCCAAAACTGGGCAGACAACCATAAAAACAATCAAGAAATAAAAATGCTTGTTCATAAAGACCACCTTGTTTTTGTAAAGAATACAGTATACCCTGTCCCGGGTAACTGGGTATAATTAGTAGCGGGGTTTTATTTCGTGCAAAAACTTCAGATCAGTTTGTGAGTTTGGTTCATTGCAAAAACAAACAGACGTTTTTCACCAAAATTTTTAACCCAAGCACATTAAAAAAACAAACTTTTACTAAATCAGCATCTTACAAAAGTGCTTCGACTATAGTATTGTATAGGTATCTGCTCAATGCCAAAAGATAAAGCAGCTTTTGAAAATTGCTACTGCTTTTTTCATTCTGTTCTGCTGATTTATTATCTGTTGAGTGGTGTTGTTTTACTGTGAAAATCCTGAACCGGTTATCAGCAAAAAAAGAGGTGCTTTTGAGTTTTTTCGGTTTATTCAGGGCTATCCTGAACAATATTTTTTCAAAAAAGAAAAAGCGTTCTGCGCTTACCTTCAAACCAGGGACTAATCCGGACGGTTGTGTTTTTGGTACAAAGGATAAAACGCTGCAAAAAGTTTCATCAACCAAAAAAAATAGTAACAAAAAACCAAAAAAGAAAAAATTAAAAAACAGCTGGACTGTCAGTCAATTTAAGGTCTCTCCTGCCCAAGGTAAAGTGCGTTTTCATGATTTTGAGTTACCTGTTGAATTGATGCACAGTATTTATGATTTAGGCTTTAAAAATTGCTCACCCATTCAGGCGCAAATTTTGGTACATACTTTGCAGGGAAAAGACGCAATAGGAAAGGCCCAGACAGGTACGGGTAAAACGGCAGCATTTTTAATTACAATAATCGCTTTGTTATTGAAAATCCCCCCTGTTAACAAACGTTACCTTGGAGAACCAAGAGCCATTATTGTTGCACCCACACGGGAACTTGCATTGCAAATTGGTAAAGATGCAGAGGCACTGGCTCGCTATACCAGTCTCAATGTTGTGATGCTTGTAGGTGGAGTTGATTATAAGCAGCAGCAACAACAGCTCGAAAAAGGGTTTGTTGATATTATTATTGCAACACCAGGTCGTTTGCTTGATTTTATTTCCAAAGAGCTGATACATCCTGATTTAACCGAGGCGCTGGTTTTAGATGAGGCTGACAGAATGCTTGATATGGGGTTTATCCCTCAGGTCAGACAAATTATTTTGGCAACACCAAGACCCGGAGATAGACAAACAATGTTTTTCTCTGCCACCTTTAACGATGAGGTTTTTCGACTTGCAAAACAGTGGACATGGAATGCAGTGAAAGTGGAAACGGAGTCTGGTGATATTGTTACAAAGTCTGTCCGCCAGAAAATTTATATTGTAAGCTCAAAAGATAAGTTTTTAATTTTACGAAATCTTATTTTACGGAAAAACTTAACGCGGGTAATTGTTTTTGTTAACCGCAGAAGTGAAGCAAGAAGATTGTCAACGCTTTTAAAGAAAGAAAAGATTAGTTGTAACTTTATCTCGGGTGATCTTGCGCAAGATAAACGTGTTAGTACACTGGAAAGCTTTAGATCAGGAAAAACACATGTGTTAGTAGCTACTGATGTTGCTGGCAGGGGAATTCATGTAACCGGAGTGACGCATGTAATTAACTATAATCTTCCGGAAAACATGGATAATTATGTTCATCGTGTTGGAAGAACCGGGCGCGCCGGAGAGGAAGGTATTTCTATTGGTTTTGCTTGTGAAGACGATGCTTTTCTTATTGATGAAATGGAGGAAAAGCTGAAGGAAATGCTGGAGGTGAGCTATCCTCCTGAAGAGCTTTTGTAGGTAGCACGGTCGGTCTACAAATTAATATTTCCACATAACAGAAAAATAGCCCTAAAAAGACTATTTAGGGTTGTTGTTCGCTTTGTTCAACCTTTCATTGGTCATTCTTTTTTGAGGTGTGGTTTTCAGCAAAAACTAACCATCGCTTGAAAAATCATAATCCATAACCTCTTTTGGCTTTTGAAGAAAAAATCCCTGAACATAGTCCACGCCACAGCGCCATAACTGAGTCATAACTTTGGGGGTTTCCACGTGAGGCACAATAGTTTTTAAGTTTAGGTTGTGAAGCTTATCGACGATGTACCGTACATCTTGCTCACTGTTATGGTTGTCCGCCAGCTCTCTGGTAAAGGCGTTGTGTAGTTTTACATAATCGCAATCAATTTCCTGTAGCGAAGAAAGTGGTTGATCTGTTAAACCAAAATGACAAATATTTGTTCTACAACCCAGCTTCTTCACATTGCGAAAGAGACGCTGACTTTCTTTTTTAAATTTAACAACGGTCGCTTCGGCGATCTGGAATATGAGCGACTCCGGTTTTATGTTGCTTTTCTTTATAACATTAAAGACCCACGGAGGCAGGTCTTGATCTATAACAGATG
>JAPORK010000555.1:0-4800 GCA_026710285.1 Endozoicomonadaceae bacterium
CCATTGATTTTTAAAGATATTTTTTAAAACAAGATAAAAAATAAATCCTTTTAAAATCAACAACTTACAAAAACTATCCGAAGTATTGGTCCTTAATACTTTGGATGATTTTTAAAAACAACTCAAAATAAAAATACTCTGGCTATTAAGCTGTAATAATTTTTATCATTAATGATGCTATCAAAATTCCTGATGAGGATCCAGATACGGATTAATGTAATTAAGATCAACAATCAGTCCTAAAGAGATTTACCTGTCCTCAACATGATAAAGAAAACCGCCACCTGTAGTTCCCGTTTCAGATAATTGATGTGGTCAACCAAATGTATAGGTGCTTGTACACAAGTTTAAGGTATCAACACTTCGGACAGTTTTTGTAAGTCGTTGATTTAAAAAGGATTTATTTTTTTCTTGTTGTAAAAAATATCTTTGAAAATCAATAGCTTACAGTTTAACCCATCATAGATTTTTAAAAACAGTCCGAAGTATTGAGGTATTAGCTGAAAATAGTTTATCTTTGGAGGAGTTTGTGGTACTACACATGGCATAAATGGCTTCAGGATGTATAGGAAGCTGTGATTTGCGGTAATGCAGAATGTATAAAACTTTTACCTAATGATTCACGCATTGATGTTAATTTAAAAAATGAATTTTATCCTGCGGCTCTGATAAATGCACTGCACCACGTTAATTCTGTAAAGGTAGTGAAAGCTTTACTGAAAAATAAAGAGACAGATACTGAGTTAATAGATGATGACAACACAGCATTAATGAATGAAATGGAACTGCAACGGTTAGACTGCATATTGCTCCTGATCAGATAACACTGATATGCAGGCTCTTATTGACAGATAAAACAAACCAATTGAAGAAGAAAACCAGGAGACAAAAGTTTTAGAATAAAATAAAATTTTGTTTTATTGCTGGGTCTTGTTAAAATGGGAGTTTGTGACATTTCGGGTAATAAAAATGCAAAAAATGGCGCTAAACAAAAAATAAGGTTTCAGAATAAAAAACGGCAAGCCTGATGCATCGTTTTCTGTAGCAGATATTAAGCAATCCTCTGTTTTAGAATGCTTTTCAGAGTAAAAAGGTATACTCAAAGATTGGGTTTAAACAGTTTCAAGAAAGATACGCTTGGTTTTTAAAGTATTTGCACAGAGCACTTTTCTGTCTATGTCGTTTATTTAAAAACAGCAGATAAAAAATGAATAAAAAAGTAGCAATTATAGGTGCGGGAGTCTCCGGAATAATACTTGCCAGAGAACTCTTACAAAAAAACATTGATATAACTATCTTTGAAGAAACCCCTTATTATGGTGGACAATGGAATTATAATCCTGCATCTGAATGCATTGATATAAGAAATAAGCAGTCTGTTTTATCATCAGCAATGTACGACTGCATGCGTACCAATTTCCCCATAACCATGATGCAAATGCCAGGGCTTGATTATCCGGATGGAACACCTACATTTCCATCCCACAGGAAAGTGTTTAGTTATATAAAGTCTTATGTAGCTAAATTTGGATTAGAGCAGTACATTAAGTATAATCAGGAAGTTATCAATATTAATAAAAAAACCTCCGGCTGGACCATTACAACAAAAGAAGATGCTTTTGGTGATTTCAGTTATGTTGCCATTTGTACCGGTAAAGAACGCTTTCCATATATCCCAAAACTCACAGGAATGGAAACCTTTTCCGGAATTATCGCACATAGCAATAGTTACAGAACCGCTGATATTTTCAAAGATAAAAACGTTGTTGTATTGGGTGCATCTTATTCAGGGCAGGAAATATCTACGGACATTAGTAATACGGCAAAGAATGTTTATTTCTGCGGAAAATTTACACAACATAATTATTCCTGCCCCAAAAAAAATGTATCCTATGGAAAGTACAATAATATTAAACAATACCCGTGCATTGATTCTATTTTAGCAACCAGCATAAAACTGAAAAATGGAGAAACCCCAAACCAGGTCGATGCTATTGTGTTGTGCACAGGGTATCATTACAGCTTTCCTTTCTTACAGGGTATTACCGCAGATATTCAAACTTCAGGTAATTATGTTGGTCCTTTGTATCTGGATATTTTCTATCCAAAAGACCCCAGCTTAATGTTTATTGGTTTGCTTAAAGGGGCATCACATTTTTATGTGGCTTCCCTGCAAGCTGCGTATTGTGCAGAAGTAATTAGTAGTGAAGCGAGTCTGCCTGACTATGAAACGATGCTGTCAGCAATACACAAACACTCAAAGTCATTAAAAAACAGTGGCTTAGGTAAAGGCCAGTTCTTTAACTACAAAAGCAGACAGTATGCATACCATCAATTGCTTTGTAATTTAGCCAATATCAAATATAATGGAGGGATTCACCATCTGCGAACTGCTTTTGCTGCACACAAAAAACGTTATCAGGATAACTATCGTGATCAACCATTTGTACCAGATGCCTGATTATAATTTTTCATACTAAATTTATTGACCCCGATTAAGGTATTTAATGGTTTTTTAACAATATAAGTGATTTTATAAATGAATAGCGTTACATCTAACAACACAAACCCAGCCAATAACGAAAAAACTAACAACACAGCTAGTTAACATGCTGTCAAATCTGCACAAACATATGTCAAAGATGTTACACAAACACATTTACCTGCTAACCATAAACAACTATTAGAAAACAGTCGTGAATATGCAAAATGTTCACAAAACGCTGAGGAAGTGAGTAAGGCAGGTGTGGCATACTCTGAATTTGCTGGTAAGAGCAACAAAAGTGCTGACAACGGTGAGCAAACAGAATCTACTAAACAAAGCACAATAAGTGAATTTAGACAAAAACCGGGTATCTTCTCTAATTGTAGTGGTGCCAACCAAAAAAATTATACCGATAAAATAACGGGTGAAGATCAGCAAAATATACATGAATCAGAATCCCCTGTTTCTCTTGATAGCGATATGAAGGTTAAGTCTTCTATAGCTATAAACGCTCCTTTTCTTGAGGCGCTGCAATTAAACAATTGTCCTTATAAGAAAGAAGGGATGTGTCTTCCTATAGCCAAATTGGGTATTAAATATTGTTTAAATGAAGGTGGACTTGCCTTTATAAAGGGATTAACGCACCTGAGGAAGCTACGAGCAACAATAAAGAGATTATGTATGATGATAATCAGGCGCTTGTCTTTTTGAATGAACTGGTGGTTTCAGGTTTATTTTATTACGATCTGTCTGTCAATGAAATAAAAGCATTGGGCATAGACGGAACACGAAAAGCAGATATGGATGCAATAAAAAAAGCATTGAAAGGCTCTATTATAGTAGATGCTGATTACCCTAAATGGAAAGGTAAAGGAAATAAAGTTGAAAGCAATGGGTTAAACATTAAAGAAAGAATTACTGCTCATTTTTCGTTTGATGAAATAAAAGACTTCCTTCAAAAGATCAAAGATGAAAATGGTAATAAACCGTGGTCTGTATTGGTTATGTATTCAAAGCATGCAGTCTCTATTGGATTTGATGGAACCAAATGGCTCGCATCTAATCACAATGATCACATCTATACTGATCATTTATCCGACGCTGTGGATACAATAATGCATTATAAGCAGCTCAAAAATTCGCGTCTACAGGCTCGTTTAGAAATAGTAGAAAACGAAAATTCTGGCGTGGTTGTTAATAAACAGGCTAAAAAAGATATTGCCAAACTAAAGTGTATTGGTCCGAAAACTTTGTTTAATTGGTATCTGCTTTCAACTTACCGTTTTCTTGTGACAGTACGTATTTTTGGGGACAAAATAAATAGGATGCCCATTATGAAACCAGTGAATTCAATAATCTCGTTATTTGAGGTGCCTGTTCAAAAAACTATTCAATTAATTGCTAATATCTTCCGCCCTGATAAGAAGGAAAAAACGACTGACAGAGTTAATGATAATACTAATCTGCCATAAAAAAGCACATTCATAACACATAAAAAGGACATCCATAATAACATAAATAAATGGATAGACAAATAAAGAACATATGCGTGTTTTTTTCGTTCTGCGAAGCTTTAAAACTGCATAATATCGCAGCACCTTGTTTAGTGCTGTTTTTGACGTTTTACTATCTAACTAAAGTACTGATAATTATAAGGCATCCTCAGCGCTTACCGGGCGTTACAGTGATGCCAGTTTTTCTGCTGTTTCAATAATAGAAGAGAGACAAGCAATACATTTCACTGATTGGGGTGTGTACGGTATTGTTTCTTTCATTGCGTTAAAGTCTGTCTTAATAAGTTCCAGCAAAGAATGATGGTTTTGTAAATTTCTATACTGGAGTGATGCAGCAGTATACTTTTGTTCTGTCTGTAATCGTAATATAATAACAGAAAAAAAATCATACAGACTATCGGTTATTGCAGCTGTTTTTTGGTTGGTCTTTAGTGTGTAAATATTAAGATGTAATTCACTGAGCAAATAGTTTATTCGGATCAGTAAAGGCAGCAGCTGATTATGCTTTTTTTTGTAGCCTATAATAAAATGACTCTGCTTGAACTGAAGTGCCTGCGCCTGGTTAATTTCTTGTCTGACTGTTTGATTAAGATCAGGAAAATAGTCTTTTTCATATTGTTGGCTGAACAAATGCAGCTGTTCTTTTATACCTTCACAAGCTAGTATAATCTTTTCATTGATTAAAGCAGAAGGTGGTTTTGGATGCAGAAGAAAGTTGATAACTGAAACAATTAATGCGCCACAGAATAATCCGATAAACCGCTCATATCCGTATTCAAAGTTAAGATGGGTATATCCTCC
>JAPORK010000555.1:4810-13932 GCA_026710285.1 Endozoicomonadaceae bacterium
AGTTACGCTTGCCTGAATGGCTGCATAATCATACTGTTTGTATATTAATCCCAATCTAGCTATAAAAAAAATAACCACGATACATAGAACGAATAATAACACCATTGAATCTAATCTGAAACAGAGCTCCCCCACTACAAGAGCAATAGCACCACCAAATATAATACCTGCTAGATACATGAGTATCCGATAAAAAAGTTCATTAACATTAGGTGTTAAGCTAACAAGAATAGAGGCAATAACTGCCTGTAATAAACCTGGGATGTATAGTTGCTCTAAAAGTAATACTGTTATGATAACAGACAGTGTTGTTTTAAGTGAAAATTTAACAGTATACAGTGTTAATGATGTGAACAACAACGGTTCTTGATTTTGTTTTTCATCATCTATTTTGTTGTTCTCCAGATGCTGGATTTTTTTCATAGCAGATAAAATGGCAGTTAATTCATAAACTAATTTATAAATATGCATAAGGTTTGTTTTGTTTGATATTTGCTGTGTTCTCTGTTTAAATCGACTAATGAACATTTCTGTTTCTTGAAAATCAAAGTTTTTCTCACCTTTAATACACTCTATTGCTTTTGCTATTTGCTGTTTAATTACAACGAAATCTGTCGTTAGCCAGTTGCTGAAAACAGGAAATTTTTTTATTTGTTGATGGATAAGAAGAATACTGTTATTTATCCGTTTAATCTGACCATTAATAAAATTAAGTCGTTGTTTTTCACCATGACTGATATGCATTTTGAAATTTTTAAGAAAAGTTTCATGTTTTTCATAAACAGATATAGCGGATGAAGCTGCATTATTCTGTCTGAGTTGCAGCAGGAAATGGTTGAATAAAGTATTTTTATAAGAAAGTAATATTTTTTTTATTTGTCCGTGGTAAAAAATAATATCAACAAAGTAAATAGTAGCTAAAGCAATCAGATTGCATATCGGAAGCTGCCAGGTTTTTACTACCATATCAGGAAGAATATAATTAAACGTCAAAACTACGTTCATGATTAGTAAAACCTGCACATAGGCATGGGTGTATTGTACATTACATCCTACGATGTAACAGCAGGAAAAAGAAAGTATACCGGAATAAATTAATCCCCAGGAAGGATAGTCTGGAAAAGATTGTACATATGCTATTGCTATAAGATAACCAACACCAGAGCCAATCAGTCTTTCTGTCATCATATTGTTGCGACGAGACTGAAAAGGAAACATGAGTATATTGGCACACACTGAGCAAGGAGCAAAAAAGGCAAGATCTGTCGGCTGAGTCCAGCCTAATCCATAAGCAATTAATATGGATAGTAGTGATGCTATGGTAACCCTGAGCGCAATAATGGTAGTAATTTTTTTTTCTAATTGTAACATTACTGTATACCAAACTTTAAACTGCAATAGCTTTATTGTTTTGTAACTTATTCAACAACTCCGGGAAGAAGTAGTAGTAAATTTTTCTTTAGTATAGTAAGCATCAGAGACTAAATATTGAATATCTGAATTATTTAAACTTTAAACAATATTTCGGTCAGTTTTTCATAAGTTGCATCTCATGAGAGAACAACTTATTAAGTTGAAAGCATTTTATTTTTTGTTTATGTGAAAAAGCTTTTTGAGTTCAAAATTTTATCTACTAGCTCCACGAGTCATTCTCTGTCTATTTTTTAGATCTGTATAGATTTTACTCATGAAAATTTTTAAGCCAAACTATCCGAAGCATGGATTACAAATAACCAGTTTTATCTACTCAGAGGAGGATAATCGTTGTCTGACAGCTTCAAATAAACAGACTCCGGTTGCTACAGAAACATTAAGACTGCTCATGGTGTTATTCATGGGAATGCTGACAAGTGTATCACAGTGCTCCTTTGTTAAGCGACGCAAGCCTTTTCCCTCAGCGCCCATAACAAATGCAATATTTCCAGTTAATGGCGTTTCGTAGAGGGTTTGTTTAGCAGCATCTGCTGTACCCGTTAACCAGATACCATATTCTTTTAATGCTTCCATGGTGCGCACTAAATTTGTAACGGTAATAAAAGGCAGATGTTCTGTTGCACCGCAGGCGACTTTTTTAGCTGTTGCGTTGAGTGGAGCAGATCTGTCTTTAGGAGCAATAACCGCATGAATGCCGGCTGCATCAGCAGAACGCAGACAGGCACCGAGATTATGCGGATCGGTAATACTGTCAAGCAGCAACAGAAAGAAAGGTGGTTTTAGCCGATCAAGCAAAGTATACAAATCTTTTTCATGATAAACTTTTGTTGCCTGTATGATGGCAAGGATGCCCTGATGCACACCACCTGCTTTTCTGTTCATATTTATGTGATCGGTAAAGTGCAGCACAACACCTTTTGATTCAGCCATTTTAACTGAACGTCTGATCTGATTGTTATGAATACCTTTTTGAATCCAGATCTCTTTAATTTGTTCAGGATGATTTTCCAGCACAGCCTGCACCGGATGAATTCCGTAAACTAAATCAGCTTTTTCCACAACGATAGTGTCCTTTAATTAATGCGTATGAAGGATTACATCATATGTTAATAAATTGTGTAAATCTACCCAATACTTTTATAACTATACCTGTTCAACTTTAAAACACCAGATCAGTAAGACCGGCTGGATTTTTACGCTCAATAACGTTACTCTTACTCTTGGTGAGGCGCCTGGACAGCGTTGATTATTTTGTCGAACCGGATAAATCCCTTCTATGGAAATTGGTATGGTTGAGTTTTCAGTAAAATACGCAGTTGTTGGCCTTGGTCATACCGGTGTTTCCTGTGCTCACTATTTGATGCATAAAAATCAGTCTTTCTTTATCGTCGACAGTCGGCATAATCCACCTGGATTATCAGAAATAGCAACAACATACCCACATATCCTGATAACAACCGGCGCCATTGAAGTATCAGTACTGATAAAAGCACAATACCTGATTGTAAGTCCCGGTATTCCGTTAAGCACACCTGCAATACAGGAAGCCATAACGCATGGCGTAAAACTCATCAGCGATATTGATCTTTTTTTTCAGCATGTCCGGGCACCGGTAGTGGGTATTACAGGCACCAATGGAAAAAGTACGGTTACTACACTGGTAGGAGCCATGGCGCAACAGGCAGGCATTAACAGTGTAGTGGCAGGCAATATAGGCGTGCCGGTACTGGATGTGCTCAAAACATTCCAAAAAGATTTATACATTCTTGAATTATCCAGTTTTCAGCTGGAACGTGTTAGCCATTGTCCTCTTGATGTTGCTGCATTGCTTAACCTTTCTCCGGATCATCTTGATGCGCATGGCTCTTTCAGTGCTTATATTAAAGCAAAACAGCGTATTTTTGCCCAGTGCAAGTCGGCTGTTTACTGGCAGGACGATACGCTGACAAAACCGGTCGGATTACCCTCATCACAATGTGCTGCATTTACTTCACGACCACCACAACAAGAACAATTTGGGGTTATTAAAGACAGCCATGGCTATGGCGTTGCACAGGACGATCGGGTTTTACTTTATATGAATGAGATAAAACTAACCGGAAGACACAACCTTACCAACATAGCGGCTGCATTAACCATTGGAAGTCTGTTGCAGCTGCCGCTGGATATTATGTTGGAGGCTGTCCGTTCTTTTTCGGGGCTGGCTCATCGCTGTCAGTGGGTAGATTGTATACGAGGAGTTGACTGGTTTAATGACTCCAAAGGAACCAATGAAGCTTCTAGTTGTAGCGCTATTGCAGGGCTGGCTTCACCCGGCAGCAAAAATTTAATTTTAATTGCCGGCGGAGCAGGTAAAGGAACTGACTTTCAGCAATTAGCTGACAATATTCAGCGTTACGTCAGAGCAGTGATTTTATTTGGACGCGATGCAGATAAAATTGCAAAAGCGATTGATAGCAGAGTACTTGTCTGTAATGCAGACAATTTACAGGAAGCAGTAGAGCAGGCCAGCGCAGTTGCGCAACCCGGAGAACGGGTATTGTTGTCACCAGCCTGCACAAGCTGGGATATGTTTGCTGATTACCAAGAGCGAGGCAATGCGTTTATTAAGCACGTTAATCAGTTAAAATTAATGTATCAATAAAAGGATAAAGCAGGAATCCATTATGGGTATTCACCACGTATTTTCTATAAGATTATACGTACTACCGATGCTTTTACATGAGAGTATGCAATGATGCGGGGATCAGGTAGTCGTCAACCACTCACAGACAGAACCTTAATTATTGTATTGATTGGTTTATTATTAACAGGGTTAGTGATGGTTACTTCCTCTTCTTTAAACCGGACCGCCACCCTCCACCATATGAGTTTTTATTTTACTTTGCGCCAGAGCATTTATATAATCGGTGGAATTATTATGGTAATCATTGCCATAGTAATACCGCAAAAATATATTGAACAATGGAGTGTACATGCGCTGTTTATTGCGCTGGGGCTGCTCTTTTTGGTGCTACTAATCGGCAAAGAGGTCAAAGGCAGCATTCGCTGGTTGCCATTGGGCGTTATCAATTTACAGCCTTCTGAAGTTGCAAAACTATTTTTAGTCATTTATATTGCTTCCTATCTGAAGCGCAGACAAGATGAAGTAAGAAAAAGCTGGTGGGGTTTTATAAAACCACTGATTATCCTTTTACTTGCAACAGGTTTGTTGCTGGCAGAACCAGATTTTGGTGCATCGGTTGTACTCATTGTTACAATCATGGGGATGATATTTCTTGCCGGTACCGGATTACGACACTACTGTGTTTTACTATTGGTGACGCTGCTGGGTATAACGTTAATTGCCGTCAGTGAGCCATACAGAATTCGTCGTTTAACCAGTTACATGAATCCCTGGGCTTACCAGTTTGGTAGTGGATATCAGTTAACACAGGCGTTAATTGCCTTTGGTCGGGGTGGCTGGACAGGTGTTGGGCTGGGCGATAGTATTCAGAAACTTTTTTATCTGCCAGAAGCACATACAGATTTTATCTTTTCTATTGTGGCTGAAGAGTTTGGGTTAACTGGCTGTATTGTTATTTTACTAATGCTGAATTATATTGCCTTTAAAGCATTGCGCATAGGACAGACAGCAGAAAGACGTACTGCTTACTTTTCTGCTTATCTAAGCTATGGTATAGGGCTTTTTCTGATGAGTCAGGCATGTATCAATATCGGGGTAAACACCGGACTCTTACCCACAAAAGGGTTGGCGCTGCCTTTTATTAGTTATGGAGGCAGCAATTTACTGGTCAGCTGCTTTTCAACCGGCTTATTATTGCGTATTGATTATGAAAATCGTTGTTATTTTTTTAAACAATCCGCTTACAGGCAATAAATATAGACGCTATGGGAAGAGTTAAATTATCTGTTATGGAAACAGGCATATTGCAAAAAGTAAATCACTATTTAAATAATGGTTTTTACGCATCGGTATCCACGGATGACGAGTGTGATACTGCAAAAGAAGTTTTACCAGGGCATGCATCACAAACATCTGAGAAAGTGTTTTTATTGCTTGCAGGAGGAACCGGTGGACATATTTTCCCAGGACTTGCTGTGGCTGAAGCACTGCAACAACGTGGGTTTACCATTCACTGGTTAGGTACAAAAGAAGGCATGGAAGCCACATTAGTGCCTGAGCATGGATTTCCTGTAAGCTTTTTATCCGTAAAAGGTGTGCGGGGTAAAGGTTTAAAAGCATTATTAATGGCACCGTGGCGAATATTAAAGTCAACTGTTCAGGCAATATCAGTTCTGCGCAAACTAAAACCTGTGGCTGTACTGGGTATGGGTGGATTCGTGGCAGGACCAGGTAGTCTGGCCGCCTACCTTTTGCGTATTCCCTTGATTATCCACGAACAAAATGCAGTACCAGGAATGACTAACCGGCTTGCTGCGCCGATGGCAAAAAAAATATTAACAGGTTTTCCACACATATTATCTGGCTATAAAAAAACCTATTATACCGGGAATCCGGTACGACAGATGATCCAATCAGGTCCGCCCCTGTATCTGCATTCAGATCATGGCAGGTTGCGAATACTGGTATTGGGAGGAAGTCGCGGTGCACTGATTATTAATCAAACCATGCCAAAGGCTTTGGCATTATTGGATAATCCACCTGAAGTAATCCATCAGTGTGGTTCAGACCATGAAACAGTCACAAAAAAACTTTACCAGGACAGTGGTGTTATGGTAAAAGTAATACCATTTGTTAATGATATGGCTAAGGCTTACGAGTGGGCGGATATTGTAATTTGTCGTTCCGGTGCTCTGACTGTTTCAGAACTGGCTTGTGCGGGTAAACCGTCAGTACTGATTCCCTACCCATGGCACAAAGATCAGCAACAGTTACTCAATGCAAAACATCTTGCTGATAATGGTGCCGCTATTATTATTGAACAAAAAAATTTAGGGTCTAAAAAGCTCGCAGAAGTTATTAAACAGATATCAGAGGATAAATCTTTGCTAAGCTCTATGCATCAGGCGGCTATCCGCTGTGCTAAACCGGATGCAGCAACAACCATTGCAAATATTTGTGAGATGATTGCCGGAAAATAATTTTATGCAAAAATACAGACTGAACCAACAGCTTCCGGTAAGAGAGCATCATATGCTAATTCCTGAAATGCGGCGTATTCGCCATATTCATTTTGTTGGTATTGGAGGGGCAGGCATGTGTGGACTGGCACAGGTGCTGCAAAACCAGGGATATCATGTTTCCGGATCTGACACAAATGTGTCGTATAATACGCAATTTTTAAAAAAACTGCATATCAATATCTTCAAAGGTCATCATGAAAAACATATACGTCATGCCGATGTAGTAGTCATCTCATCAGCCATAAAAGCTAACAACCCGGAAGTGCTCGCTGCAAATGCCTGTAGAATTCCGGTTATTTCCCGAGCAGAAATGTTGGCTGAACTAATGAGATATCGTCATGGTATTGCTATTTCCGGAACGCATGGAAAAACCACAACCACAAGTATGATTGCCTCGGTACTTGCACATGCCGGTCTGGATCCTACTTTTATTATTGGCGGTCGTTTAAATGCTGCCGGCAGTAACGCACGGCTTGGAGAAAGCAGGATCCTGGTTGCAGAAGCAGATGAAAGCGACGCTTCTTTTGTTCATCTGCAACCCATGGTTTCAGTAGTTACAAATATTGAACCTGAGCATATGTCAACTTACAGTGGCGATGTCGAACATCTTTATAGTACTTTTATAAAATTCCTGCATAACCTGCCTTTTTACGGACTGGCAGTAGTTTGTATTGACGATGCTGGCGTTCGTCATCTTTTGCCTAAAATTAAGCGGCATGTTATTACTTATGGACAAAGTGAAGAGGCTGATATTCAGGCGGTTAATCTTTGTTACTGTCAGGAAAAAACCACTTTTAACCTTATCGATAAAAAAGCAAAAACAACTTTTGACGTTAGAATAAATATCCCCGGTCGGCATAATGTTATGAATGCGCTGGCTGTTTATACTGTAGCCAAAGAAGAAGGTGTTGACCAAAATATTATTGTTGAAGGCTTACGTAAATTTCAGGGAGTCGATCGCCGTTTTCAGTGTTATGGTGAATATCCTGTTCACAATGGAAGTATTTTGTTTGTTGATGATTATGGACATCATCCAACGGAAATCAGAGTGACTATTGAGGCTATTCGCAGAGGATGGCCTGATAAACGATTAGTAATGGTGTTTCAGCCGCATCGTTATTCACGCACACGAGACCTGTATGAAGATTTTGTCGAAGTTCTGTCTGAAGCAGACGTCTTGCTGCTGCTTGATGTTTATTCTTGCGGGGAAAAGCCGGTTAAGAGTGCAAACAGTAAGAGCTTAAGTGGCAGTATCAGGCAACGTGGAAAGTTGGATCCTGTTTTTGTATCAAAACCAGAGGATGTACAATCAATACTTAGCAATATATTGCAGAACAATGATTTTTTGCTTACCCAGGGCGCAGGCAGTATTGGGCAGTTAGCAAAAAATATGAGTAAAAACAAGCAGGGATTTATCAGGCAGGAGGCAAGAGCAGAATGTTTGATATAAGTCATTTTGGTCATATTGCGGTATTATATGGGGGGACTTCATCCGAAAGAGCTGTCTCACTCATATCCGGACGAACAGTCTATCAGGCACTCAAAACAGCGGGTTTTCATTGTACTTTAATTGATACACAGCATGATGTGGTCCAACAGCTGGAATCAATAAGACCAGACAGAGCGTTTATTGCGCTTCACGGCAAAGAGGGTGAAGATGGTGTTATGCAGGGATTGCTACAGATGATGAATATTCCTTATACAGGTAGTGATGTTGCCTCTTCAGCACTGGCAATGGATAAATACAGAACTAAGCTGGTATGGAAAGGGTTGGGTTTACCAACACCAGCATTTCAACTTATTACAGCACCGGTTTCACCGAAGTGTCTGCCTGAAGAATACCCCTTCCCATGCTTTGTGAAGGCAACCCGTCAGGGGTCAACACGGGGTACATATCCGGTTAAAGATAAAAAAGAGCTGCTGTCGGTATTAACAAAAGCAGAAGCTTTAGATAAAGAAATTTTGATTGAGCAATGGATAGAGGGTAAAGAATTTTCTGTTTCAATATTAAATAACCAGGCATTACCTGCAATACGTATTGAGGCAGCCTCTGGTTTTTATGATTATGAAGCAAAATATGAACTGGAAACCACCAACTACTTTATACCCTGTGGTTTATCTGCACAAGAAGAACAACAATTACAGGACCTTGCTGTTAATGCATTTAATGCTTTGGGTTGTTCTGGCTGGGGACGGGTTGATTGTATGCAGGATAAAACCGGTAAATTTTGGTTAATTGAAGTAAATACTGTGCCAGGGATGACATCTCACAGTCTTGTACCGCAGGCGGCAGACGCAGCAGATCTTGATTTCACAGAACTGGTTGTTACTATTTTAGCAACAACCTTTAACGACAGCGAAAGAATATCAATCAGTCATAATCATTGTCATGCTGCAATCACTTCGTGTCAACAGCATCATATACAATGATTAAATTGAGTACTTTACATATGCTTGAATAAATCTACAGAGCATGGCTCTTTATAAATTGTAATTTCGTTAACATAATTGTTAGTTGAAGGTGGTGCAATAACACCGCG
>JAPORK010000090.1 GCA_026710285.1 Endozoicomonadaceae bacterium
TCATACTCTCAAGCAAGTTAGTGAACCTGATCATGTTATTTATCATCATCTATTCTGCTGTCCCGGGTGTATGCTTGATTTAAACCAGACAAATGTCGGTGATTTTGTTGTCAGGCAAGTGTTTGATTATTTAATCAGGAACGAACGTAGATGAAATAATTTTTACAGTGATTATCTATCCATAAAATGGCAACTACCTTTCTTATTTTGACTCTGCTGGCTACGGAGCGTTGGCTGAGCGGAGTCAAAGGCAAGCCAGCCTACACAACCACAAATTACTTTTGAATTTGTCTAAACTGTTTTGTGCATATTCCTTAAAAACTCCAAACCGGGTTTAAAGTGGGTATTAACATACAGCACAAACGTTACTAATAGATCTGGAGCGCCTAATAAAAACAAAAAATTGAGATTTCCGTGCTAACTGTGCAAAAATACGTCTTCCGTATAATTCATTAGCATTAATTAACTTATTCCTTATGCCACCATTTTTAAAATTGTAAAGATGCCACAAACCTTTACAGTCACTATTTTCCTGCATATAGCCGAAAGATTCAGAATGAGGAGCATTCCAAAAAGCAAAAGAGTAATTATCAAGAACTTCATTAATGTATAACTCTTTAATAAAATTATTCCCACCAAATAATTCTTCTCCAACTATAACAGTATCTTCTATTAAACCGTGAAATCCTTGTAATGCATACAGATTCCCTGCCAGTTCTTGAAGTGAAAGTTGATCGCCTGTCATGTTTTCACGACCAAGCAGCAACAATGTACTAAACATACTTTTACGTTTTACTCCGCCTGAAAAAAACTCTCCGTATAAGACCTTCCATACCTCATTAATCGTACTACGCTTTTGTAGCTGAATCACCTCTTTACCAGCAAAGTTTTTCTCGATATCTACAACAAAATTGAGTCTGTGACGTAAAATAATTTCAATATCAGATTTATCACCATACACCAGAGGGATGTTATCCTCACTGCCGGATGAAAAATCCGCAGGTAACATGACGGGATCTTTTTCAGAATTAATACTATTTTCTAGCATGCCAACACTTTCACCAATGCCATTAAGATTTGCCTCTTTCATAATAGAGCTGACTCCACAAATAATAGTATCGCCCAGCATGACTATATTCACAAGTGCAGCCATCGCTCCAACAGCAGCACTGGCTATACTCAGACCTCTGTTGGTTGGAACAACAGCAGAAGCGAACGTAAGACCACCGGCACTCACTGTCATCACAGCGCTCAGTCCAAGCAGTAGCGGTGTTGCGGCAAATCCCCCATAGATTGACAGGACTGCACCCGCTACAGTAAGTGCTGCCATCAATGATATTCCGACAAGATTAGCCCATTTTTTATGAATGGCTGACATACCCAGCGTACCCATACTGCTCATAATCTGTGTTGCAGCCCCCAGCCATTTTGGTCTGTTACCACTCGGGTCACTATTCATTATCGGATTGTTGCCACCAAAAGCATAACCATCTCCTGCCTGGTCTTCGCTAACAAAATAGCGCTGAGCCGGATTATAAGTACGGTGACCTGCACCTAGGAACTGCCACCCGGTAGCCGGATCAGTTTGTTCACCGTTAAACCCGGTAAAAGTTTGCTGGTACCATGGCAGATCAGCAGCAGGTTCAGCTGTATGCCACACCATACCATAAGGACTGTAAATGTTTTGCTGATTCAAAACATAACTATCCTGTTTTGTTCTAGTCAATACAGCGGTTATATCGCCTTTATAGTTTTGTTCATAATATTCATGAATCAGACCATCAATAGCTTTGCAGACACCTAAATAACTAACAGTATGTGTGTCTTGTTGTACATTATTTATTTGTTCATTCAGGAGATGAGTTCCAACATAAAATAGATTTCGACTGTCGCCTGTGCTGGTTGTCTGTCTTATTTCTCTGCCACTACCATCATAAAAGTAATTGCTTTGTTTTCCATCAGGAGTGAGTACTTTGGTTATCTGATTAAAAATATTATAGCTAATCTTGTTGTTTTCACTATCAACTATCATGTTACCTGCTGAATCATAAACAAAGTTTGTCATAACCGGTGTTATATTATTCCATTGCGTCGTTATTTGTTTAAGCCGTAACGGAGCTTGCTGATAGCCATAATTATAACCAATTGTTTTACTCGCTGTCTTTTGTTGATCAGTGTTCAGCAATAATTCCTTCACTTGTTGCATACGGTTTAGCATATTAAAAGAATAATTTTGCCTTGTAATTATTGGTGCCTGCTTCATACCAGTACCTTGAAAAGAGGTATCTCTTGGACACAGAGGTAAACCGGGAGAACCTGAACAATTCATAACCACCAAATTATTCAGAACATCATATTGATAATTCAGAATAGCTTGCTGATTATTTCCATACTTATGTATTAAGGTAATGATGTTACCCTCTTTATCATAACTGTACTGCCAGGCTGACAATGGTTTACTTGCAAGCATATCCACGACATTGCTGGTCTGACTATATTTGTTATACTCTATGTTCCGCTGCATACCACTGCCATAGCTGATTTTTACTATTCTGGAAAAAGTATCATAAGCAGACATCTGTAGTAGTTCATTTTTATCCTTACTATCATGATAATTTATTAAACTTATACGACCAAGCCAATCATAATCTGTTGATATTTTATTACCGTTTAAATCCGTTGCACTGATAACTCTTCTGTTCTTATCATAATTCCAGGTGAAGTAATAATTTGGATAAATCCTTTCTCCTGTATGAAACAGTTGTTGTATCTTTTTGTCATCACTGTAAATCCACCGGGTGATTCCGGTTATATCTACTTTTTTAATAGGTAAAGCAGTTACAGTGTCATAATCAATATGTACAGACTCCTTACCATCAATACTTTCACTAACAGGCAAACCTATCACATTATACTGCCATGATATTACATGACCTGAAGGTATAATAGTAGTGGCTACCTGACTGTTTGCTGTATAGGTATAGCTGGTTTTTTTTCCATCTTCACCTGCTTTCCATAATAGTTCTCCTGCACTGTCATATTGTGCAGAAGCAAGCAAATATTGTGTATTACTCTTTGCAGGAATAATCCATTGCTGAATAGTATGCCCCAATAAATCATAGACATTATGAAATTGATTACCTAAAGGATCTGTCGTTTTTATCACTTGTCCGGCATCGTCGTAAGTTGTCGTTACTTTCCTTCCTGCCGGATCAACAGATGTAATTTTTCTACCAAAACCATCATAAGCGGCATAAGAGACCCTGGCAGCAGGCTCAACATTGCTGATTTTGCACAATGAGCGCACAGAAGAGTAATCATGAATAAAACCTGCCGGTAAAATCATTTGTTCTACCGGTTTATCCAGGATATTGCCGTGAACAATCAAAACAGGAGAGTAATGATTTTGACTATCATACACAAAACTAACTGTACAACGATCAGGGTCATCATACATTTTCACCTGGGTTTCTTGATCGGGTAAGTGAACTTTATTTGTTCTTCCCAGTGCATCATAGTCGAAAGTAGTAGTAAGCTGGTGGGATTTTTCTGAGTTGTCTACATAATAAGTATGTTCAGCTGTTATGCGCCCATATAAATCATAATCTGTGCTTTTAACCGGAAGCCATATGCCATGCATAACTTTCCCTGTATCAGCTATAGCCTCAGTGAAAATTTTTAGTTGTCGTCCGGCTCCATCAAAAATAATTTTTTTTCTTAAACCATTACTATCTGTGATAAGTAACCGGATATACCCGGAAGAGATACCATATTCATAATGTTTACTAACTGCAAAAGGTGTACCTACACAAAAATCAACCTGTATCATTCTCCCCCAGTAATCATAACGATAACGAGTAATATTTTTGTTTTCTGCATCAGCACTTTCAATGGTCTGGTTAGTAAACAAACTGGTTGTAACAGCTGGTGATCGCTTAAGCTGACCTGATTTAAGCTTAATAGTTTCATAAACTGTTTTGGTCTTATGATCAGCATCTAAAATGTAATAAAAGTTTTTCGTTACTGAATTAAATGTTGCCACAGGTGATACTGTACCGGTTGTAGTAGCAGTTTTTAACAAACCATATCTAAAAACATCCTGTGGATTATCGTAGTATTGTTGTTTCATTTCAGTGTATTGATTGCCCGATTTAATTGTTTTATCTTCAAGGACTAAAATATATCCGTTTCCACTAATATTTGGTTCTTTTTTATAGCGGCTATATTGAACTGTTACCGGAAGGTTTGCTGAGCCTGATACTCTGTATGAAGGATAATCAGTTACTGATTCTACCTGACTGCTTAACAACCAACCAGGCGGTTCAGCAGGACAAAGGTTATCACCCTCTGTTGGACAGTAGCTGACTTTCTTCATACGCCCATAAGCGTCTGTTGCACTAACCAGTCTTCCCTGTGAATCATACTGTTGCTCTGTTATCTCTGTTGCCGGAAGACCTGAGTTTTCGCCCCAGGTTCTGGTAATTACTTTCAGTGGCAAACCATAAGTTGCCGGTAAGTTTTCAAATGTAGTGTGAGCGCATCCATCAATCTGATTGGTATCACAAAAGAAACTATGTATTTCTGTCAGCAGATGATCTGTACGATCACTGACAATTTGTGCATTAATTAATAAATGATATTTATTATAAGTACGAATCTGCCTGGTTATTCCATTATCTTGTGTAGTTGTGTAAGTATAACTGGCTGGTGTTGCAAATAATGTATCATAACTGGATTTCTGTGCAAAATCCAATCCTGAATTAAATCCCAGATAGTTGTGTGCATTGGCATTACTTTCACTGTAAGAATACCGGGTTATCATTTTGGGTTGATTTGTACCCGGATTAACTGAAGTTTGTACAACAACACATAAGCCCCTGTTATAGCTTTGCAGGGGTACTTTCATTGCATTAGTGCAGTTATACGTTATCTCTTTTTGTAAGCCGGTTGGATAAGTTACCCGGGAAATTAAATGACCAAGATACTTCATATGGAGAACGGGTAACAGTTGTCCGTCTCTTTTAGGTAAAGCAATATCAATTAATTTTCCATCTGTATGGCTAAGATAAACATTAAAGGGGTTTCCCTCAGCATCAGTGCTGGTAATAATAGTAAACCCTTTTGTTCTGGTTAAGACAATCTTATGACTCTGATTATCACTAATAGTGTTCAGCAGATGTGTTCCGACCAGATAAGAAAATTTAACCCATCGCCCGTCCTGTTGCTCCAGCCGGACTTCATAGCCTTTATGACTTAGAGTTTCCCGCAATCCATTGGCATAGGTAATAACAAAATGAGTTGCTTTGCTGCCCTCAATCTGAATATCTTTTAGCTTATGATAACGGGGCACCCATTGACCATTTTTGTCTTGTTTCAAATTAAAAACTTTTCCCTGCGAGGTAGATAACTGATTATTTAATAAATTGAAGTGGGTCAGATTCCAACTCCATCCCTGACCCAGATTATCAGGATCAGCCAGGCTGTTACTGTTATAGATAACTTCCAGATCGATATTGGGTCCGTGTCCAAGATTGCTTACCATGCTGCCTACTTTAGTATAAGCGGTTAACGTGCCTGTACGTGGATCTACCTGTGTACCCCAGCTTTTCTGAAAATTAAATGCATTAGACCAAAAAGAAACATCATTGTTTCCATCTGTTTTTAGCTGACTATGACTGGTTTTGTTATGTTGTTTTTCTAAAACCTGAATAGTTTCACTGTTTGTATGGCGGGTGATTTTATCTGCTGCAACAATTTTTAATGGTACACCAGTTTTATGATAAGGTAATATTACTGATGATGTATTCAATAATATCTGATACACGATACAAGAAAAAGCAAAGAACCCATTTAAAAAAATGGCTTTATTTTTACATAAAAATCTATCAAAAAATTTTAACATCTTAAACATCAATACTTCAGACAAATTTAATTAAAAAAATTTCACGGAATTGAATCTGCAGAGTTGTGAAAAAATAAACAGGATGCTACTCATGAGATAGCAAAAAATACAATTTCAAACCGGAAACCCACGTTAAAAACCCTGAAAGAATATTTATCAAATAATACTACGCAGTAATAATTTTTTATGAAGTAAATTGATTATACAACACATTCTATAAATAAACAATTACCTGAACAATATGAGAGCCATCTCATTAGTTAGTTTAATCAGTTATTATTATGACACGGACCGGATTATAAAAAAGAAATTTTTATGGATCGCTGAGCCAAATGACAAAACATCAACAGTCCTTAAAAACAAAAAAATCAAAATCTGTGGATTGTGCCCATGGTTCGTCAAAATCCACAGATTTGTGAATTACACAACCAAAATCAAAAATCCAAAAACTCCAACTAGACTGTAAATCACTATCTCGTATTATATAGCCAGTATCATTAGTATCCTTACTTTGCCAAAAAGCATACTTCCAATGAAAAAAAATATCATCACTTGTTACTTCAATCATACCCGTTCCATCTACATCAAAAAAATCTGCTGGTATACGTACGTTTCCATTGCTGTTTAAAGAAAAATTGCTCTGTGATAATTCATCCAAATATTCTACCATCGTATCCAATCGAAGTGGTTTTCCTATCATTGTTTCACGACTGATCATCAATAATATATCAGGTGTTTCTCTGGTTGTAATAAAATCAGAAAAATTATCACACAATGACAGCCATACTATACGAATGTTTTCAGGACCTCTTATATGAAAAATATTTTCTCTGTTTTCAACATCAAACTCTATAAACTGGGAAAATACACGACATAAAATATTTTCAATATCAGACGGTCTATCATAATATGAAGGAAGAGCAAAACTGCTCTCTGAATAATCCGGAGGCGGACTTTGTGGTAATAAAGCATCATTTTCTGCATAACTACTAACCTCTTCTAACTCTAAAGCATTTTCACCAACATTAAGCTCTGTCTTTGCCACAAGAGCGCTCACTCCACAAACAGCAGCATTGCCGAGCATCACCAAACTGGCTACTGTAGCCATTGCTCCAACAACAGCACTAGCTATGCTTAAGCCTCTGTTGGTTGGAACAGCAGCAGAAGCAATCGCAAGACTACCTGAACTCAACATCAAGTCTGCAGTTATTCCCAGCAGCGGTGTTGAAGCTCCTCCAAGATAGAGTGATATACCTATACCGGTTACAGCAAGTGCTGCCATCAGTGATGTTCCAATAATATTTGCCCACCGCTTATGAAAGGCTGCCATACCCAGTGTGCCTGCATAGCTCATAATATGTATTGCAGTTCCCAGCCATTTTGGACGGTTACCACTCGGATCACTATTCATCACCGGATTGTTACTACCAAAAGCATAACCATCTCCGGCAGGGTCTTCACTGACAAAATAGCGCTGTCCCGGATTATAAGTCCGGTGACCTGCACCCAGAAATTGCCATCCTGTAGCAGGGTCTGTTTGTTCGCCATTAAATCCGATAAAAGTTTGCTTATACCATGGTAGTACAGAAGCTTTTTTGGTAGCACGCCATACCATGCCATAAGGACTATAAATATTTTGCTGACTCAGTACATAGGAACCTTGTTCTGTTTTAGTTAGCACACCGGTTACATCCTTTTTATAGTTTTGTTCATAATATTCATGTATCAGACCATCAATGGCTTTTCCGGCTCCTAAATAACTAATCATATGTGTTTCTTGTTGCAGATCACTTATTTGTTCATTCAACAGATGAATTCCGTTATAAAACAGATTTCTTGTATTGCCACTAGTTGTTTCTTTTATTTCTCTGTGATTACTATCATAGAAATAGTCAGTCTGCTTTCCATTTAGATTGATAACTCTGGTTATTTGATTGAAAACATTATAATTAATTCTGTTTCCCTCACTGTCAACCAGCATATTACCTGTGGTATCATAAATAATTCTTTTTGTGACTGGAGTGATATTATTCCATTGTGTTGTTATTTGCTTAAGGCGTAACGGAGCCTGTTGATAGCCATAACTATAATTAATTATTTTGCTTGCTGTTTCCTGCCTGGTAGTATTTAACAGAAGCTCTTTCATCTGCTGCATACGGTTTAATTTATTGAAATAATAGTTTTGACTACGAATTATTGGTGCCTGCCTGATACCAGATCCGTGAAAAGAGATGTCTCTTGGACACAAAGGTAAACCTGAAGATCCTGAACAATTCATCGCAACTAAATTATTAAGGCTATCATACTGATAATGAAGAATGGCTTGTTGATTGTATCCAAAATTATGTATCAGGGTAATGATGTTACCCTCTTTGTCATAACTATATTTCCAGGCTGACAACGGTTTATCTGCAAGTATATCCGTTACACTTTTTGTCTGACCATATTGATTATAATCAATACTACGTTGCATACCGCTACCATAGTTAATTTTTTTTACTCTGGAAAAACCATCATAAACAGATATCTTTAGCGGTGTAGTTTTGCCATTTCTTTCCTGGTAATCAAATGCATTTATACGACCAAGTCTGTCATAATGTATTAATGTTTTATTGCCTGTTATATCTGTTGTACTGATAGCTCTTCTGTTATGATCATAATTCCAGCTAAAGTGATAATCAGGATAACCATTTTCTCCTATATGAAACAGTTGTTGTATCTTTCCGTCATCACTATAAGTTTTGGTAGTTATTCCTGTTGCATCTCTCTTTTTAACAGGTAATGCAGTTACAGGGTTGTAATCAACATGTGCTAATTCTTTATTATTTATATTTTCACTAATGGGTAATCCAATATTATTATACTGCCATGAAATTACATCTCCAGAAGGCATTACAATAGTTGCTACCCGTCCATCTTCCGTATAAGTATATTTGTTCTTTCTCCCATCCTCCCCAGCTTTCCACAATAGTTCTCCCGCATTATTGTATTGCGCAGAAGCAAGCAAATATTGTGTATCACTCTTTGCAGGAAACACCCACTTTTGAATGATTTTCCCATACAGATCATAGACATTGTGAAATTGATTACCTTGCGGATCGGTAATATTTATCACACGTCCTGCATCGTTATACGTGGTAGTTACCTTTCTTCCTGCCGGATCAACAAATGCAATTTTTCTACCAAAACCATCATAAGTAACATAAGAAACTCTTGCAGCAGACTCTTTATTGCTGATTTTACATAGTGATTTTGCCGAAGAATGATCATGAATAAAATCTGCTGGTAAGACCATTTGTTCTGTTGGTTTATCCAGTATATTGCCGTGAACAATCGCAACAGAAGAGTAATGATTGTGACTGTCATACCTAAAACTGACTGTACAACGATCAGGATCATCGTACATTTTTACCAGCGTCTCCTGATCCGGCAAATGAATTTTAGTTTTCCTTCCTAGTGCATCATATTCAAAGACAGTGGTGAGTTGATGGACTTGCTCTGAAGTGTCGGCATAATAACTATGTTTAGCCACTATGCGACCATATGAGTCATAGTTTGTACTTTTAACCGGAACCCACACATCATGTTTAACCTTTCCCGTATCTGTGATAGCTTCAGTAAAATTCTCCAGTTGTCTTCCCATTCCATCAAAAACAACTTTTTTTCTTAAACCATTATTGCCTGTAATGATCAACTGAATATGTCCCGGACAAATACTGTATGCATAGTGTTTGCTAACCGCAAATTGAGTACCAACGCCAAAATCAACTTGTACTATTCGCCCCCAGTGATCATAATGATAACGGGTAATATTTTTATTTTCTGCATCAATATGTTCAATGGTCTGATTGGTAAACAGACTGGTTGTAGTTGCCGGAGATCGTTTTAGTTTACCGGATTTAAGTTCAACAGCTTCATAGGTGGTTTTAGTTGTTTTGTTAGTGTTTAAATTATAATAAAAATTTTTTGTCGTTGAGTTAAAGGTTGCAGCGGTTGATACTGTACCCTTTATTTTAACTGCTTTTATCAAACCATATTTAAAAATATCTTGCCTGTCATTATAATATTGGTGCGTTGTTTCAATATATTGAGCACCTGATTTAATTGTTTTATGTGAAAGAACCAGGATATATCCTTTTCCGTTAATATTTGGTGATTTTTTATAATAATTATGTTGGATCATCTCTGGTAAGTTCTCTGAACCGGGTATCCTCTGTGAAGGATATTGAACTACAGATTCCACCGGGGTGTTTAAAGACCAGCCTGCTGGCTCAGCAGGACAGCTGTTATCACCTTTTATCGGACAATAATCGATTTTTTTTATACGCCCATAAGGGTCTGTTGTGTTAATCAGTCGCCCCTGTGAATCATACTGTTTTTCCGTTATCTCTGTAGCCGGAAAACCTGAATTTTCACCCCAGTTTCTGGTGACAGTTTTTAGTGGAAGACTATAAGTATCTGGTAAATCTTTAAATGTACTGTGAGCACAACCATCATTTTGAGTAGTATTACAAAAAAAATTATGTACCGCTGTCAGCAAATGATTTGTATAGTCACTAATAATTTGTGCATTAATTAATAAATGATATTTATTATAAGTACGAACTTGTCTGGTTATTCCGTTATCCTCTGTCGTTTTATAAGTATAACTGGCTGGTGTTTCAAATAATGTGTCAGAACCAGAGTTTTGTTCAATATTTAGTCCTGAATTAAACCCAAGATAATCATGTTCATTTGCATTACTTTTATCATACGTATACCTTGTTATCATCTCTGGCTGATCCATTTTTGGATTGACTGAAGTTTGTATAACAACACACAGTCCTCTGTTATAACCTTGTAACGGAACTTTCATTGCATTGGTACAGTTATAAGTTATATTTTTCTGTAAACCAGTTGGATAAGTTATGCGAAAAATCAAATTATCTATATAATTCATGTGAATAACAGACAACAGTTGACCATCTTCTTCAGGTAACGCAATATCAGTTAACTTACCATCTGCATGATTAAGGTAAACATCAGATAAATGTCCTTCAGTATCACGACTGGTAACAATAATAAAGCTTTGTTTCCTGGTTAAAATAATTTTGTGATTTTGAGCATCACTAATAGTACTGAGGAGGTGTGTTCCGGGCAGATAGGAAAATTTAATCCACTGCCCATTCTGTTGTTCTAGCCGGATTTCATAACCTGTATGATTTAATGTTTCGCGTAAACCATTAGCATAGGTAATAACAAAGTGAGTTGTTTTGCTACCACTAATCTGAATATCTTTGAGTTTATGATAGCGTGGCAACCACTGACCATTTTTATTTTTTTGTAAATTAAAACTCTTTCCCTGTGAAGTGGATAGCTGATTATTTAACCGATTAAAGTGGGTTAAATTCCAACTCCATCCCTGCCCTAAACTATCAGGGTCAGCCAAACTGTTACTGTTATAGTTAACTTCCAGATCAATGTTAGGTCCGTGTCCTAAATTGCTTATCATGCTGCCCACTTTTGTATAAGCGATCAGTGTGCCTGTACGAGGATCTACCTGCGTTCCCCAGCTTTTCTGAAAATTGAATGCATTAGACCAAGCAGAAGTATCTTCGCTTTCTGCTACTTTTAATTTATTATAACTATCTTTTTTATGTCGTTTTTTTGAAAAATAGCTGGTGCTTCTGTTTGTCTGATAAGTTAATTTATCCGCTGGATTAATTTTTGATAGTATATCAGTTTGCTTATAAGGTGATACTGCTGATGATGCAGGTAATAATGTTTGACATACTATAAAAAAAAGAATAAACAATCCACTTAGAAGTGTATCATTACTGCTAAATGAAAAATTTTTGAGTGATTTGAGTATTCTGAATATTGACATGATGATGAAATAAACTGACAGTTTGTTATAAAAACAGATAATCACCTGCTTTTAAAAGTACATGTGACATTTTATGGTTTTACAAGCAATAAAAGAATTAATGTTCTACATTTGTGACCGGGCTGCATCACCACCAAAAATTTTATATTCTACAATTTGAGCATCAAAAAGTATCAGGGCAGATATGAGATGAATAAATACACTGAAATTATAGCCAGTCATTATTTAATTTGCACAAGATACCATATTTAATAGTTTATAAGTTTTCCAATGTCCTCAAAGCCAGACTGTATTCTGATGTAGTAACAACAAACATAGCAGAAGTGAAAAAAAAGCTAACAAATTTTTCCTGTTGACTACACTTGCAGAATAGTAACCGAGAATAGGATTAAGTTGCAAGTGCTGTTGGCACTGTAACCTTTAGTTATTGTAGTACTACGTTGTATAAAAAATTAATAGAGTAGTTATGTCTGTAGTTAAAAAAATTATTGATATGCATAAAGTCAAACAAAGGTATTTATTTAAAATACAAAAATATTGTGCGTGCTTTTATTACTATGATTTTAATCAGCGATTAATTTTAATCAATAAAAAACTTTTAAAAAATTTTCTTACCTCCATTTTGCTCAGCCTGATCATCCCGGTTAAATCTTATTCTGTTGAATTTAATGGTCTGATAAATTTCGGGGATTCTATTGCGTATACACTCACAGGAGATGATGGTCATTATCGCTCCTTCAATACTCCTGTAACCCAATTAACCAATAACCTGGGTTATCCAGCTAAAATGTGTTTTGATGTTACTGTGCATCATAATGATGTTACTCAGTATTTATATGTAGTTACAGATATGGGTACTTTTGCTCTTTATCACAATGTAAAAAAAGGTATACTCTTTAGAAGATTAAAAAATAAGTTCAGATAATATCTCAGATACACCCTTAACGGTCGTTACACCTTAAAAATTATTTAAAAAAATAACACATTTTTATGAGTCAGGCTGGCATAAAAAGCTTGACCAGATCAATATTCAAGGGAAGGGTAGAAATAAAATTACTTGCAGGCATATTAACCTTAATTAAGCATTCAGAAATCTGAATATCTTTGTCTATTCAAATTTTCCAAAAACATAAAGATTTAATTTTTCAATTTTTTCCCATTTCTGCACCCGGTATGACATGGAATGAGCAGTAAGAGACCAAAAATGCCAATAGTTCCTTAAATTGCTAGCCTCCATAAAGCCAAAACTATTAGTACTCTCATCAGACCAAAAAGCATAAGTAGAATAATTAAGAACGTTAATGTGGCTTGCAGGTGTAATACCTCGCACATTCACACCAAAGAAAGTTCGTGGCAAATTGACATATACATCACTTGCTGTTGCTTCACGAATTGCTAATGCATCAATATAATCTATCATGAAATCAAGCAGAAGTGGTTTGCCTGTCATGGTTTCACGACTAATCAAAAATAACATAGTTACTACATCCCGCTCTTCTATGTACTCAGGAAAAGTATCAAGCAAAGTCTTCCATACGTCTATAATATCCATAGGATTGCGCACAGAAAAAAGCTCTTCGCCATTGCTGTTTTGTTTTATGAAGCTACTGAAATTTTCACGAAAAATACCATCAATCTCATCTTTTTTATCGAAATATAAAGGGGGGAGATGTTGTTCCGGATAAGGAGGAGGTGAATCTGATGGTGTTTCTGAACCCTCTTCTTCAGTCATAAAACTAGTTTCTGCCTCATCACTTTCTTCAGCCATAAAACTGGTTTCTGCATCACCACCTTCAGCGCTGGCAGCGCCGAGACTTTCTGTTAGCGACTCAAGACTAATACTGAGATTGGCATCAGCACTTAAATTTACTCTTGACAAAAGAGAGCTGACGCCATAAACAGCAGCATTGCCCAGCATCACAAAACTTACTACTGTAGCCAAAGCTCCAACAACAGCACTGGCGATGCTCAGCCCCCTGTTGGTTGGAACAGCAGCAGAAGCAATTGAAAGACTACCGGCATCCAATGTTAAACCTGTAGTGGCTGCAAGTAATGGTGTTGAAACCCCTCCAAAATAGAGAGACAGACCTATACCGGTTACAGCAAGCGCTGCTGCCAGTGTCGTTCCGATAATATTAGTCCACTTTT
>JAPORK010000179.1 GCA_026710285.1 Endozoicomonadaceae bacterium
TGTCATCTCAGGCATGATCTCAGTTGTCATCTCAGGCATGATCTCAGTTGTCATCTCAGGCATGATCTCAGTTGTCATCTCAGGCATGATCTCAGTTGTCATCTCAAATAGTGACGGTAATATCTCAGGTCTTATCTCAGGTCTCATCGGTTTCATCGGTTTCATCGGTTTCATCGGTTTCATCGGTTTCGTTTCAGGTGTTTTCTCAGGTATTACATAAAGTGCTGAATCGAATGGTTCCTCTTGTGGTGATTGTAATCCTGAATCAGATGTTAGCTGTAATGTTTGTGATGGTGTTGCTTCGACAAGTGATGCCTGATCTGTATCTGTGCTTACTACTTTACTACATTCACCATATTGAGGTATTGAAAGTCTGTGAGGAATGCCATCCAGCTCAAACTCTCCTCTGCGGAGCATGAGTACTTCATTGTCAATAATCTCCAGCATATAATCAGCTTTCTCATCAAACAAATAATCGGGTTCTTCTGATATCTCCCAGCTGTCATCTCTTTCACCGCTTTGTATGTCGTAACGAGAAAACGTTAAATTTCCATTGCCGGGGAATTGATCATTAATTTGCTCTTTTGTTACTACATACAGATAACCTTCATCATAACCTGCTGTAATAAATCGTTCAGGAAGTAGTTTATAAGCAGCGTTAGCTTCACTGAGTGTATAGCGTTCCCCATTATATTCCAGAGGATATTGTATGATCGTGTTTGTTGTTTTGTTATGGGTAAAGACGGCATCCTTACTCAGTAACAGAGGGTCTTCTCCAGGGAAGCTATAGCTAATACTATTATATCTACCGTGATTTTTAACATCAAGGGGTAATGCACTTAACTGTATAGCAGATCCTGCTGTTTCAAACTGTGAAGGTTCAAGCTGTGCATATAAAGAAGCAACATATCGCTTGTGTAATAATAATAAAGTATTGTTAGCTATTACATGACTTACCGGAGGTGTATAAACAGCCGGATCATCCAAAGTTTGGTCACCTAAATGCTGATTATCAGAGGGAGGTTTATATAACCGTATTGCACCATTAGCGCCAGGTTGACTAATATCAGTGATTCTGATCAATCCTTTGAGGTCCAGTTGATCATTGATTTCTGTTGATACTTCTGGATAGCGCTGACGACTTACCAGCAAAGTCTCATTTCCATTTGTAACAATAGAGTAAAAATCTTCATTTATATAATGACAGGAAATATCACATTCTTCTGCTTTGCATATATGCCGGTATGCTTTCCTCCAGCCGCCTGGTTTTGTAGTGTCTACCACGTTTTGAGTAGAGATTCCTTTTCTTATTGAAACGGCTTTGTCCAAGAAAGCCAGTGGAGCTTCAGCAATAAAATCCGGGACATTATGTAATCCACCTGAATAAACGACTGTATCATTGTTGTAGTTTTTTGCTCCCCTACAGTATAATCTGACTGGTCGCTGAGTGCAGTTATATTGATTGACAGAATCATGAGGACATTGTAATAAACTTGTTTCATTACCAACACAGTTTACATTATTTAGTCTAACAGGAAGTAATGAGTTTCTATGATCGGGTTTACTATGACCATCTCCATCAAAACCTATCTGACGACAGGCGACAAGACTGCTCGCATTAGAAAATCCCTGACTACAGACAGTTCCCCACCATGAGGAGTCTATTCCTCTTGGGGCAGTCAATACTTCTAAACTACCACGACCTTCTATATTTGTAGGCTTACCACGATTAGTCAAACGAATATTGTTAATCTCTGGTATATCCATGTAAAAAGAAATGTCTTTATAAATCAGTTTATTGTTGGTACCGGTAATTATTTTTGCTGTATTACCCAGCACATTATTATTCAATGCTTTAAACATTGTAGCTTTCCCCTGTTGTTCCAGGTGATTAGTATTACCCGATACTTCAGTGGCGATTATTGCTGAACTTCTTTGGCTTAAAATAAAATTAGGGTTAGGACCAGAATCATATTTTACGACAATTTTGTTGTCATCACCTTCTATATTACCTGCCAGAGGTTGAGTGTGTAAAACTGCAGCAAAGTCATCTGGTCGTTGTAATGTTGCCTCAATTCTATTATTATCTAGTATCTGTTTAGTGAGTGCAGGTTTAGCACCATCAATTGCAACGCCATATTTCATTGGTATATTAACCTGAATATGACTACTGTTTACTGATTCAAAAAGAGGTATTCTGCCGTTTATTGGAAATTCATCCAGACTGTGCTCTCCTGTAGAGAAAGTACCACTAAATTCTGCCGGTACTACAGCTTCTGCAACAGTATGATTTAGAGGAATCATGCCACCATTAATACTTTCTGCTGCAATAAAATCACCATAAGGAAATTCAGTCATTAAACGGGAAATATTTGCATTGCCTACATAAGTACACTGACCATTCGGAGCCAAACAATAATTATCTGGGGCGTTTACTGAGTTTGCTGCAAAAAAGTAGGTTGGTACTGATACAGATGCTCCCGAACTAATACACTGACTGAGCATTAATGCACCGAAAACACATTTTGCAACTTTGTTTGCTGTCTTACTACTCCAGATGCTATTTTTGTAATTATCCTGAATGGCACCACTGTCATCAGCTATTGAAATTTCTTTATCCTGGGCAGTAACAAGCTTTGGGTTTATACTATTCAGAGCAACGATATATTTTACAGGCTCACAATCTGCCCTTTCATTATGCCAGGTTAATGCCTGATCATAAATCTGTTGGCGCAGATTGTTATCTGCATTAATTAAAATATGGCTATCTTTTTTACCCCTTAATCTGTTCCATACCCATTCAACTCCACCTTTGAAAGAGTGATAAACTTCCATTGCAACATTATTAATAGCTTCATCAGTCGTTCCACCATCATAGATATACCATTCCTCAGTATTCACAGGCGTATGCAAAACTGTTAATAGCCTCTCAAATTGAGGATCTTTTATTGTCCCCGGATGTTTTAAATGTTTCATCATTCCACTCAGTGTAAGCCAGCAGGGATTTTCTTTAGCTGTTGCTGAAGGAAGTTGGCTAAACGAATAAAGAGAGATCACTTCTTTTAATCCTGGTATAGAAGAAAAAAAAGTTTTGCGTCTGTTGCCGTTTTCTCCTAAATGCTTATGTTCAGCTTCAAAGCTGTATTGATGTAATCTTTCTACCAGCTCATTGGGGCGATCTGCTTGCAGGGTTTGCAGCACTTCCATTGGTGTATTTACCACCATGTTAGTCTGATTTGTATGCGAGTTGTTTTCAGTGACAAATGTCCATTGTTTAGCCTCTGTTTGATTACCTATGCCTGCACTGTATGCCGGATTAATCATTAACAGGAAAAAGCTAAACATTAGTAATAGCGTGTTTACAAAAAATGGATACCACGGGTTTTTAACAGATCTTGCTACATATTTTTCTTGTTGTTTTAACGGGTAGTTCAAAGACCGCATACTAAATTTCCTCATACAGATTAATTAAATTATTATATTGTTCCTCTGACATAATAATTTTCAGAGGAATTATTATCGTGTCTGTTATTGCAAGGTATTTTTTTTTCAGTATCAGAATATAGGTAACAATGGCTTATATGTACAATAGAAATTTTATTAATATTTTTTGTCATATGTCTTATAAGTTGTTATGTAGTCTGTTTTAAAAGTCAGGTTTATATTTTTTATCTATATTACTTGTTAAACGCATATTGATTATTTATCCTGTAAACGTAAATGGTTTTTGCTCATTTTCAGCAACACCAATGAGTAAATGTTTTGTGTGGATTATAAAAGACCTTAATAAAGACTTCTGTTGTTTATAAGAGTGATTGATTAAATATTATTAACATATAACCAAAATTATCAGGATTAACGACCAGTCCCTGGTCAGAAAAAAACAGCATTAATTATTCATTACATTATCTGCTACCATCAGAGCAAAGGTTTTATCCCGGGTCCATAACCGATGGTGATTTTAGTGTACTTTTAAATAAAATCATAAGTGCTACATTTCAGTTTCTTCAATTAAAGGATTTGTATCGTGATTTTCAGATTGATCAGGTTCAGATAGTAAATTATCAGTGTTATTGTTATTGCTCTTTTTATTGCCACAGAGGTTAACCAGAATGGCACCCACTATTATTACACCAATTATACCAGCAGCGGGTCCCATAGAAGCTTTTATAATATTGTCTGATGATGTTGAATCTGGTATTGATTGGGATGTTGAATTTGACGTTGATGGGGGTATTAAATAGGGGGTTCCGGTTTGAGAAGACATTCCGGTATGCACCTGATTAATTTGTATTTCACTGCATCCACCACCCTGAGGTATTCGAAGACCGTAAGGAATACCGTTAAGAATAAAAATTTGATCTCTGCGGATTAATTTTATTTCATCGCCATTAAAAGACATTTCATAACTATTCGCTTCATTAAAGAAATTGTCAGGTTGTTCTGATCTTTCCCAGTCGTTATCTTTTTCACCACTTTGCAGATTGTAACGGGAAAAGATTAAACGCTTACTGTTAACAGAATTGTTAGGAACCTCCTGTGTTGTTACAACATAAAAATAATCACCATCTTTGCCAGCCGTAATAAGTGGTTCAGGGGGTAATTGATAAGTAATATTGCCTTTATCAAGTGTATAGTGTTCTCCATTATACTTCAGTGGATGTTGTATGATCGTGTTTTCTGCCTGATTGTGGGTAAAGGCTGCATTTTCACTCAGCAGTAATGCATTTTCTCCGGGAAAGTCATATCTAGTACTATTGTATGTACTATCACCGGTTACATCAAGAGATAGTTCACCTAACTGTACACCAGGTATTTCATTGTTATAATCTAAATAGGATATTGAATGTCCTAAATTTTCTGAGTTATAAGGGTTGCGATATGTTACATATCTGTGAAATGACAACAAACTACCATTAATTACTATTTCACTCACAGGAGGTGTATAGATAGCCGGATCGTTAAAACTTAGTTTGCCCAGATGCGAATCAGAGCGTGGTTGATATAACTTTATTGTACCATTAGCACCACGTTGACTGATATCTGTGATCCGAATCAATCCTTTGGCATCAGTTATTCTTCCCGAATTAAAAAAGGAGTGTAAGTTCATTCTTGCAGGATAATACTGATGACTCACCAGTAAAGTTTTGTTTCCATACCTGATAACAGAATAAAGCTTCTCATTTACATAATGGCAGGAAATATCACACTGTTCTGATGTACACAGATGTTCGTAGGCTTTTCTCCAGTCAGCTGGTTGTGTCGTGCGTACACTATTTTTTTGCGAAAATTTACCAAAATCCAGAAAACCATCTTTATCTAGCAAAATAAATGAAGCTTTATTAATTGATGTGGGTGAGTACCGGGATATGCCTGAATATAAAACGGCATCATTGTTATAGTTTTTTTCTTTCATGCAATACACTGCAACAGGTGGTTCAGTGCAATTAGACTCATCTACAGTGTCATAGGGGCATTGTAGCAGGGATGCTTCATTACCGGTACACCTGATATTGCGGAGTATCGCTGGGAGTGAGAACTCATTATTATCTGTATAGCTTTTGCTATTTCCGGTAAAACCCAGCTGACGACATGCTACCTTACTATTTGCATGAGAAAATCTCTGACTACAGATTGCTCTCCAACCAAAGTCATTCGTTCCTTCAATGGGAGCGGCTATTTCTAAAGTACCATTTCCTTCTGCACTACTGAGAATAGAATTAGCATTGTTGGTTAAAGCGATCTTATTAGGATTCAATGCTCTGTTAACTATAAAAGCACCCTTTTGAATCAACTTATTGTCAGTGCCGGAAATTATTTTTGCTATATTGCCTGGCACGTCATTATCTATTGTTCTGACAATTTGCACTGCTCCCTGATGTTCCAAATGATTATGGTTGCCTGAGACTTCGGTAGCAATTATTCCTGTACTCTTCTGTACTAAAACGTTATAAAAGTAAGAGTACTGACTATCTCGTTGTGTATCATGTTTTACAATTAACTTGCTATTATTACCTTGTATGTTCCCCACTATCGGGTGAGTATAGTAAAAACCAGAATATTTGTCTGACCATTGCAGAGTTGTTTCTATTCGGTTAGAATGTAGCACTCTTCGGGTAAGTAAAGATTGAGCATTATCAGGTACACTACCCAGTTTTACTGGTATATTACATTTTATAAAGCTATTATTTACTGATTCAAAAAGAGGTATTCTGCCGTTTATTGGAAATTCATCCAGACTGTGCTCTCCTGTAGAGAAAGTACCGCTAAATTCTTCCGGTACTACAGCTTCTGCAACAGCATGATTTAGAGGGATCATGCCACCATTAATACTTTCTGCTGCAATAAAATCACCACCAGGAAATTCAGTCATTAAACGGGAAATATTAGCATTGCCTACATAAGTACACTGACCATTCGGAGCCAGACAATAATTATTTACTGAGTTTGCTGTAAAAAAGTAGGTTGGTACTGATACAGATGCTCCCAAACTAAAACACTGACTGATCATCAATGCACTGAAAAGACATTTTTCAATTTTGTTGAATGGCTTACTACTTTCGCTGCTATTTGTGTAATTATCCTGGGTATCATCACTTTTATAAGCTGTCGAATTTTCCTCATTCTGCACGGTAGCAAGCTTTGGATTTATATCATCCAGAGTAACGATATATTTTACAGACTCAGTCTTTGCTCTTTTGTTATGCCAGGTTAATACCTGTTTATAAATCTGTTGGCGCAGGATGTTATTATCTGTATTAATTAAAGTATTATTATCTTCTTTACCCTGCAATCTGTTCCATATCCATTTAAATCCACGTTTGAAAGAGTGATAAGCCTCCATGGCAACATTATTAATGGCTTCATCAATGGTTCCGCCATCATAGATATACCATTCTTCAGTATTCAGAGGAGCATGTAAAATTTTTAATAGCTTCTCAAATTGAGGGTCTTTTGCTTCTTTTTTCTGTTGTAAATGTTCCATCATTCCGCTTAGCGTAAGCCAGCAGGGATTTTCCCGAATTATTGCTGAAGGGAGTTTGCTCAAAGAATAGACAGAGATTACTTCTTTTAACCCCGGGATAGAAGAGAAATAGGTTTTACGTTTGTTGTCGTTTTCTCCTAAATGCGTATGTTTAGCCTCAAAACTGAAATTATGTAATATTTCTACCTGCTGATTAGGAAAAGCTTTTTGCAAGATTTGCAGTACTTGCATAGGTGTCTCTACCAGTATGTTAGCCGGATTTACATGCAAGTCTTCTTCAGTTACAAATGTCCATTGCTCAGCCTGTGTTTGATTATCAGTGTCTGCACTATATGCCAAATTAATCATTACCAGGAAAAAGCTAAATATTAGTAACAAGATATTTAAAAAAAATGAATGCCACTTGTTTTTCAAAGGTCTGACGACATGTCCTTTTTTTTGTTTTAACCGGTAGTTCAAAGACTGCATAATAAAGCTCCTCATAATCATACAGATCAATTGGGTTATTGTTTTTATGTTTATTTTTACTGAATATTTTTTTAAGTATCAGAATATAGGTAACAATGATTTATATGTAAAACAGAAATTTTGTTAACATTTTAGATATATGAGATTATAAATATTTATGTTATTAATTTTAAAAAATATCTTTATTTAAAAAAGTGTACCAATGTCTTTTTTATTATTATAAATTAAAAGCCTTATAAATAGATAAACAAAGTTATAGTATTAGGAATTATAATTAATGACCAGTCCATGGTCAAATAAAATCATTAACTGTATCATCCGTTATAAACAGAACAAATGTTTGATTTATGAAGCTGTTTCATTGAAATATATTCTACATTGAGTCCATAAATTATAGTGATTCGATTATTATTATGTTTGGATTTACAATCTATAAGAATTTATAATTCAGTTTCTTGATCTGTATTATTTTCATCTGTATGACTTTCTGATGTATGAACTGAGTTTATATTTTCTTCTGATTTATTTTCATTACCTTCTGATTTATTAACTGATTTTATAGTTTTTTCTGATCCATTTAATAGGTGATCATTATCGTTATCATTATCAGTATTGTTGTCATTGTGATTTGTTGTTCTACACAAGACAGAGGTTACTATAGCACCGACTGCTATTGCACCCATTACGCCCAGCATTGCTCCAAAATTAGCTTTCCAGTCAGATTGTAACAGATCAGGTCGTGATGTTGTTATGTTAACAGATGTTGTTATATTATCAGACGGTGTTATATATTGTATTTGTGGGTTGTCTGTTTCACTACATCCACCATATTGAGGTATCTGTAATCTGTAGAGAGTGTGATTCTCATTAAATACTTCTCTCTTATCAATCAACTGCATTTCATTATCAATAAGCAACAGCCGGTAATTATTGTTTTCATCAACTTCAGCACCGGGTGACTGAATTTTTCTCCAATAATTATCTTTTTCACCAGTTTCTATATTATAACGGGAAAAGAGTAGCTTTTTACCTTCAACCAAAGGGTCGTGAGAATATCCTTTTGTTACTATATAAAGATAATCTTTATCTGTACCTGCGGCAATGATTGGATCGGATAAACTTTTTAACTGATAAGTAAAATTGGCATTATCCAATGCATAGTGTTCTCCATCATACTCCAGTGGATATTTTGTGATTATTTTTTCTGCCTCATTATAGGTAAAGGCAAAATTTTCATCTATCAGTAATGCAGTTTCTCCGGGAAAATCATAATTAATACTATGATATGTACCATCGGTATCCTCAAGAGGTATTTCACTTAACTGTACACCGGGAAAATCACCTCTCAAATTTAAAAATTTCACACCTGAGTTTATTAAAAATTTTGGGCGTCGATGTAATGACAGTAACGTGTTATTAATCACTATTGAACTTACCGGAGGTGTATAAACAGCCGGGTCGCTTAAATCCATTTTACCCAGATTGGTGTTATCATAGGGAGGTTTATACAACTGTATTGTACCATTAGTACCAGGCTGACTGATATCTGTAACCCGAATTAATCCTCTGGTTTCCTGTAGGTCAAAATCCAACAAAGGACCCAAAGCTATTCTCACTGGATAATGCTGACGACTCATCAGAAAAGTTCTGCCCTCACTTCTGACAACAGAGTAAAACTGTTCACTTACATAATGACAGGAAATATTACATTGTTCTGATGCGCACAAATAGTGATGTGCTTTTCTCCAGTCGCTTGGTTTTGTAGTACTTACACTATTATTTTGAGAGAATCTGTAAATATCGTTATAACCATCCCGGTCCCAAAAAGCAAATAAGGCATTTGTATTAATTTCGCGAGCAGAAATTGACACACCTGAATATAGTGTTGTGTTCTCAGTATATTTTAGTTCTTTTATACAACGTAATTTGACCGGAGGCTGAGTACAGTTATGCTCATTCATCGTGTCATAATGACATTGTAGTAAGGATGTTTCATTACCAAGACACTTTACATTATTTAGCAGAACAGGACGTGAGGAATTTTGCTGATCTTTATAATAAATACTCCGGTCAAAACCCATCTGACGACAGGCTATAGTCCTGTCTTCAGAAGAGAAACCCTGACTACAAACTGTTCCCCAGCGCGAAGTATTAGTTTCTGCAACAGGAACTAACACTTCCAGAATACCACGTGCTTCTGAGTTGGAAGAGTAACCATAACCATGAATGTATAAATAAATTTGATCTGAATTTGCTGGTCGACTAATTATGAAAGCACCTTTTTGAATTAGTTTATTATCAATACCAGACATTTCCTTTACGATATTGCCCGGTACGCTGTTATCTATCGTCTTGCTAATTCGTACTTCTCCCTGATGTTCTAAATGATTATGGTTGCCTGATACATTGGTAGCAATTAATCCTGTATCTTTTTGTGTTAAGATATACTTTCTGTAAGGGAGGAGAGTATAACGTGGTATATCTTGTCTTATGATAAATGTATTATGATCACCGGCTATATTTCCTGTTACCGGATGAGTATAGTGAGTATCAAAAGAAGGATCTGACCATTGTAATTTTGTCTTAACGTTATTGTTATGCAACGCTTGTCTGGTTAAAAAAGGGTGTGGATTATTAGGTATATTGCCGCTTTTAACGGGTACATTGACTTCAATATGACTATTGTTCACTGCTTCAAAAAGAGGTCCGGTACCATTTATCGGAAATCCATTCAGGCTATGTAATCCGGTAGAAAAATTACCACTGAATACACCTGGCACGACAGATTCGGTTGCAGTACCATTCAGAAAAATATTATTGCCATTGATATCTTCTGCTGCAATAAAATTACCTTGTGGATTTTCAGTCATTAGCCGGGTAATATTTGCATTTCCCACCGCAATGCAATGACCATTCTGATTCAGGCAAGAATTAGCTGATCCTGATGTGAGAGCTGGTGGTATTACCATGGATGCGGCGGTACCAACAGCCTGACCTACCATCAGTAGACCAAAAAGATATCCCATGTTTTTACGTAGCGATTTATTACTCTGGCTGCGGTTTATCTGGTGACTATCGGTATCATCTTGTTCATCAGTTAGCAGACTTTCTACAGGTTCTTTCACAATGTAGCGTGTGTCTATATAATTCGGTAGTAACTTATCCATAGCACATAATTCTTTAAAACACTGCTCACACAAGGTATTTGTATTGATTGCAATGATATTGCTTTTTTTACCCGAAAATATGCTTTTTAATGATTTGATTGTGTGCTCAAAAGAGTGATAAAATTCCATGGCAACATTATTAATTGCTTCATCGAGAGTGCCGCCATCATAGATATACCATGCTGTGGTGTCTATAGGAGTATTTAGAAATTTCAGTAGTGGCTGAAATTGAGAATCTTTGTCTTGTTTTTGTTTCTCCAGATGTTTTAGCATTCCGCTTAAGGTGATTTTAAAAGGACTTTTTTTTACTATTGCAGGAGAGAAATTGTTCAGAGAATAAACTGAGATGACTTCTTTTAATCCAGAGATGGAAGTAAAATTTGTTGTACGTTCGTTGTCCTTTTCACCCAGATGTTGATGACGTGCTTTAAAGTTATATTGGTATAGTGATTCTACTGGCATATTCGGGTAAAGTTTCTGTAATATTTGCAGAGCTTTCATCGGTGTTTTTGCTAAAAAAAACAGTTCGTTATCAACCCGTTCTTTATCAACCAGCTCCTCTTCGGTTACAAATACTATTTTGTTCGTTTGTTTTTGTGTATAGTGACTTCCAGCGTAGACAGGATTAATAGTTAACAGCAAACAGCTTAACATTAACAATATAGCTTTTATAATGTATTGATAGTATTCATTTTTTATACGTTTAACGACTAATTCTTTTTTTTGTTTTAACAGATAGTACAAAAATTGCATACGCAGATTTCCTTATACAGATTTATCGAGTTATCATTTGTTTTTTAATGAAATAATTTTCAACAATATTTCACGGTATTTATCGGATATCCTGTCAGATGTGAAAATATAGGTAATAATGAATTATATGTAAAAGAGAATTTTGTTAATATTTTTAGATATATGACTTATAAATATCTATGTCATTAATTTTAAAAAACATCTTAATTTAAAAAAGATGACTCATGTCTTTTTTAGTATCAGTTAAAAGCTTTATATAAAAGTGTGAACAAGTTATCACATTAGAAGTAATGGTTGGTGACCAGTCCATGGTCAAATAAAACCCTTAACTAAATCATCTGTTATCAACAGAATAAATGTTTGGCTTCCAAAGCTGTTTCATTGGGAATTTTCACTGATTCCATAATCTCCATTTCCATTTTCATGATTTTTTGCGCTGTTAATTAATTGCGTATGTTCTTCTGATCTATTTGATAAATGATCATCATTAATATTGTTTTTGTACTTTTTTATTTTACACGCAACAACAGTTATAGCGGAACTGACTGCTGCTATGCCCGCCATGCCGATAGCTATACCAAGATCATATCCCCAGGTAGATTTTTTCGAGTCAGACTGTGGCATTATTTGTTGGCTAATTTCGCTACATCCACCATATTGAGGTATCTGTAACCGGTAGAGAATATGATTTTCATTGAATACTTCTCCCTCATCAAGCAATTGCATTTTGTTATCAATAAGCAATAACCGGTAATCATTGTTTTTATCAAATTCAGCATCAGGTGTCTCAACTTTTTTCCAATCATTATCTTTTTCACCATTTTCTATATTATAACGGGAAAAAATTAGCTTTTTACCTTCAACAGAAGGATCGTTAGAAACATACCCTTCTGTTACTATATACAGATAATCTTTATCTGTACCTGCAGCAATAAGTGGATCAGATGAATTTTTTAACTGATAAGTAAGGCTGGCATTATCTAGTGTATAATGTTGTCCATCATGCGACAGTGGATATTTTGTGATCATTTTTTCTGCCTGATTATAGGTAAAGGCAACATCTTCATCTATCAGTAATGCAGTTTCTCCAGGGAAATCATAATGAATACTATGATATGTACCGTCGGTATCCTCAAGTGGTACTTCACTCAACTGTACACCGGGAACCTCACCATTCAAATCTAAAAATTTCACACCTGAGTCTATTAAAAGTTTTGGACGTCGATGTAATGACAGTAACGTGTATTAGTCACTACTGAACTTACCGGAGGTGTATAAACAGCCGGGTCACTTAAATCCATTTTACCTAAACCTGGGTTATCAGAGGGAGGTTGATACAACTGTATTGTACCATCAGTACCAGGCTCACTGATATCTGTAACCCGAATTAATCCTCTGGCTTCCTGTAGTTTAAAATCTAACAAAGGACCCAGGGCTATTCTCGCCGGATAGTGCTGACGACTCATCAGGAAAATTCTACCTTTACTTCTGACAACAGAGTAAAACTGTTCACTCACATAATGACAGGAAATATCACACTGTTCTGATGTACACAAATATTGATATGCTTTTCTCCAGTCGTTTGGCTTTGTAGTGCTCACACTATTATTTTGAGAGAATCTCAGAAGATCTTCATAACCATCCTTGTCCCAAAAAGCAAATGAGGCATTTGTATTAATTTCGGCAGCAGAAATTGACACACCTGAATATAGCGTTGTGTTTTCAGTATATTTTGGTTCTTTTATGCAGCGTAATTTAACAGGAGGCTGAGTACAGTTATGCTCATTCGTAGTGTCATAATGACATTGTAGCAACGATGTTTCATTACCAAGACACTTTACATTATTTAGCAGAATAGGGAGTGAGGAGTTTTGCTGATCTGTATAATGGATACTCCGGTCAAAACCCATCTGACGACAGGCTACAGTGCTGTCTTCAGAAGAGAAATTCTGACTACAAACTGTTCCCCAGTGTGAAGTGTTAGTTTCTGCAACAGGAACTAACATTTCCAGAATACCATGTGCTTCTAAGTGGTTAGAGTAACCATAAAAGTATAAAGAAATTTGATCTGAGTTTGCTGTTTGACTAATTGTTAAAGCACCTTTTTGAATCAGTTTATTGTTAATACCAGACATTTCCTTTACTATATTGCCCGGTGCGCTGTTATCTATCGTCTTGTTAATTTGTACTGTTCCCTGATGTTCTAAATGATTATGATTGCCTGATACATTGGTAGCAATTAATCCTGTATCTTTTTGTGTTAAGATATACT
>JAPORK010000247.1 GCA_026710285.1 Endozoicomonadaceae bacterium
CAATGACTTGTAATGGTTCAGCTGATTTATCATTGTGTCCGCGGGATACTGATTTTACCGGATCAAATTTAACGCATACACCGGTCATTACACGGCAAAATTATTATTTCAGCCCTTTGAATCGTCTGACAAAAATAGAAGAAATATTACAAAATTCATCAGAAGCAGCCACGTTAAATAAAGTCATGTCGTATCATTATTATAACGATACACCATTACGCCTTAAGAAAATCAGCACAAGCTGGAATAATAATACACCTGTTAGTAAAAATTTCAGTTATGATAGTGCAGGCAATATGCTTATCGATGGACAAAGTAATCAGATGACTTATAATCCCTTTAACCAAATCATCAGTGTGATCACAGTACAAGGTCAACACAGCCATTACAGTTATGATGGTAGTGGCAGAGAAGTGATGGAAAAAACACCATTCGGCATATATAGTTTGTTTTATCGTGATCATTATCTGATTAATGAAAGTATTTATGCTTATGAAAACAAAACGACATATACAGTTGGTTATCAAAGCGTTGCCAGAACCATGGATGGTCTGATCGATCAGTATTATGAAAAAAATTATAAAGGCGATATTACTGGTGTTCTCACCCGCAATCAGCTAAATGGTCAGTATACCCTGAATCAGTATAATATTTATAGTCCGTATGGTATGTCCTGGCACCCTTACGGACCTGCTGAACCAGCTTATAAACAGCTGTTAACCGGAGCTGACGGCGAACGTAATGATCCGGTGACGCACTGGTATTTTTTAGGTGCAGGTCACAGAACGTATAATCCACAGCAGCACTATTTTGTCAGTGAAGATCCGGCAGGAGACGGTTATCGTTTTGCTACTAATAATCCAGTTATGAATATTGATCCTGACGGTAATATGTCCCAATCAATAGCAAAAGGATTAACAATAGTAAACTATATTACAACATTGGGTCTGGGTGCTATACACAAGAAAACAGCACGTATAGCGGGATCAGCTCTCTTAGGGGCATTGTCTGCAATATCTGCAATTATTGCCGGGTTTGTAATTTTACCCGATGCGAGATTACCTATAGTCTGTAGTATATTCTTTTTAGGGAACACCACTGTTTCAATACGTGCAGCACTTCAACCATCTTCTAAAACTGTGAGTATTATAGGAGCAGTTACAGGATGCATAGCACTGATTACCACGCTTGCAGTAGGAGCAGCCTTTATAGGAAAAGGTGTTTTGAATGGAATCAGAACAATAATGAACTGTGTTTCTGTTGTGGATGAGAGCGTACCTGCTGTGAGTGAAAATGTAGTTCCTGAACATATATATGAAGATCCTGACGCTGTTATACCTTTGCGTGTACTTAAAAATACAGAAAGATCAACAAATTTAGGGAAAGCATTATTGCAGGAAAACCCGGATTTTATAATAAACGAAATAAATGGGGTAAGTTATTTGACACTTAAAACGGATACACAAGTTGATAATGCTGTAATTGCTTTGCGATATACAAGAGCAATGAATCAAGACATGGCTGCGGCATTAGTTGCATCAAAAGTCACAGGAAAACCATTAAATTTAAATAGTATAGATGAATAACTGACAACAATAACACAGGAAGGAAGACCTGTATCTATGTTCAAACCTTTCATATCAGAAGAAGAAAAAATATCGATGAAGAGATTATTTGAACCTTTTGGAGAATTAAAATCACATAATGGAAGTGGCATTCCTGTTGATTTATCTTTTAATGAAGGTAATCAACGCTTTATTGGGCATAATATGAGAGGAACCTTTGTAGTTTATTATAATGAAAGTGATTTTACTATGAATTTAGCTAAATATAATTATATGCAAGGTGTCATTTTAAGATTCAATATTGTTCCGGAATCGGCGTATAAAAACATAGACTGTTATGTTGTTTTTTAATAACTCAGACAATAATTTTTATAAGAGTTTGTAGCATTATAAGGAACATGCACAAAATAGCTTAGACAAATTCAGGAGAGTTTTGTGGTTTTGTATGGCTGTTTGTCTTCGGCTCGGCTCAGGCTACGGGGGTCGTTGGCTGAGCTGAATCAAAGAGGCAGGATTATACAAATTATTTCGTGCACGTTCTTAAGCAATGCACTCGTAACGCTATGTTCTATCTGAATCTTTACTGTTCTTTCACTACGCCCCTGAGGACAACCCCCTTTTTTGATAAGATGTTATTCGACGCACTATATGTAACATTATACTTTTAGCTGGTCTTGTCTTTCGTTCTGCTTGATCTTTTGCGATATCTGTTCCTTAGTTATTCCGGTGAAAGCAGGAAAGAGTAAACCGTAAGAACCTTTCCTGAAGATCACAGGTTAGTATGCTATAATTCAGTTCTTTACATGTAGTCGGTTTTCTGTTTACTCTGTTTTTTTCCTGATATTGATTCTACTATGTTAGTAAAGTTCTGTTCCACAGCAATATCAGTCGCTGTTTTATCAAGTTTATTTTTTATATTGACATCAGCTTTATATTCAATTAGTAGGTCTACCATTTTCTGATCACCGAGCTGAGAAGCAATGATAAGTGCGGTATCGCCTTGTTCATTTTGTACATTTATATCAATTCCCTGGAAACTGAGTAATTTTTTTGCTGTGTTTATATCGTGGTTTTGACAAGCTATTATCAGTGCAGTATGACCAAAAATGTTTTGGCTGTTAACATCAATACCTTCAGCTTTTAGCAGTTCTGTTACTGCTTTTGACTGACCTTCCCGGGCAGCTAATATAAGCGCTGTGTCACCTCTAAGATCCTTTCGGTTAAGATTAATCCCTTTGATTGTAAGCAAGGTGCTAATTGTATCTGCATGACCTTTTTTACAGGCTAACATAAGCCCTGTTTGCCGAAAACGATCGGTTTCATTAGGGTCCAGACCTTCAACGTCTTTTAATAATTCTAATATTTTTGTTTGACTTGTGGCACAAGCTTCTGTAAACGGTGTTTGACCATATTTGTTTGTTGTATGGATATCAATATCCTTAGCTTTCAGTAATACTCTTACGATATCGTCATCGTGATTGTAACAGGCTTGCATCAGCAAAGAATCGCCCTTATTGTTTTTTTTGTTTATATCCGGTTTACCATTGTTAACTACAAACTCCATCAGACTAATATCGGTATCATCGCTTGCCTGCTTTGTCAGAATTGTTGCCATTACATTATTTTTTAACAGATTTGTCACAGAATCTTCTTTAAAAAATTTTTCCTGCTCCTGTTGATTTTTTTCAAATTTAAAAAGGTTAACCATTTGTTTGATATTAGACTGAAACCATTTTTCTGTTTGTTGTTTATAAGATGAATCGATACCTTTATTTAGTAATTTTACTGCATTTAATCTTCCTTCATAATCTTCAAAATTCATTGAGTTAAATTCACTATTTAGTTTCTGAACATATTTTTCTTTTGCACTCTTCGATCTAGATTTATTCTTTAAAAAATTAATTAAGGCAGTCATTTTTTTCAGATCCAGACTAAAGCCTATATCTTTAATTTTTTTAAAGAAATTTTGTTTTGTATTAAGTGTTTTTTCTTTTATTCGTTGAGTTGATTGTTGCGCATTATATTGGTGGTTAGCCATCGTCTTCGGATTTTTATCAGTTCTAAAAGTAGGCATAACCGTACTCCTTTGATATTTCAAAATATCATCATCTCTAAGTAAATAATCAATACTATTTAGATTAGAGAGTGTTGACAATTAAGTTCTCATGCTTTAAAAATTCTTTCATAATCATGTGCTTGAATATGACAGCATTCTATACTCCGATGTTATTGCGTGATGAGCTTTGGGAACTATCTCACTATGCGAGGTATTGCAGCTTCAATAATGATATGGCTGGCTTAATTCTCAATGCTTTCAACCTTTATTATATCAAAATCACCGCTGCAATCCACACGGCTGCAACGGGTTGTATATCACAAATAACTATGATCAGAGAAGAGAAAGTTAATCTCGCATATTCAGATAACCAGATTCTCCCCGATATTCAGCATGCTCTTATACAAGTATTTGATTAGACCTGAAAAAAATTGGAAATTTTTAATATTGCATGTCTTGCTATCATTGTAATTATGATTGCTGCCGTATACTGCGAATTTTACCCTATTCCCGCTTCTGCAAGAATAACCTTTTAGTATCACCTTATTGACAGCAATTTACTTTAAGTTCAGGTTTTTTAAACGTAATTATTTAAAATAGGTTAGAGAAAAAAAGGCGAATGCTATCCCAAAACCGTCTGAAAAACCCTCCTTTGTTGATTGCTTTTTCTGCAATGGCAGGCGCTGTTTTTAAAACTTTTCCATTCAGCAATATGTTGATATTACCCACTTTTTGACCTTTATTAACAGGCGCTATAATTTTATCCTCATCCAGCACAACAGACGCTGTTACTTTTGATTCTTCACTCCTTGGCACAGTAACCCAAACATCTGCTGCACTGCTAACAGAAAGTTCTGCGCTATCTCCTTTCCATACCTGAACTGTTTTGAGTGTTTTATTTGCTGTAACCGGCTTGACTGTGCTAAAAAAACGATAGCCATAAGCTAGTAATTTTTGTGCTTCTATGTCACGACTTCTACTATTAGGTGCATTGAGAATCACTGCAATTAAACGGCGATTATCGCGCTTTGATGAGATAGCAAGGCAGTAACCAGCTGATTCTGTATGACCTGTTTTTAAACCATCAACATATTTATCACTCCAAAGTAGTGTAATTCTGTTAGTTTGTGGTGCCAGTGGTTCACCAGTTTTTTTATCTGTTCCATGCTGAAACTCCTTAATAGAGTAAAGAGGGTAATATTCAGGGTAATCATGGATAGTGTGCCACGCAATTTTTGCCTGATCATAAGCTGAGCTATAATGGTCTTTGTCCGGTAAGCCATTGGCATCTTCAAAATTGGTATCTTTCAATCCCATTTGTTGAGCAGTTGTATTCATTAATTGCACAAACCCTTCTTCGCTACCTGCTACGTACTCAGCCAGCGCTACAGCCGCATCATTACCGGAAACAACAATCAGACCTTTCAGTAAATTCAGTACCGAAACCTTTTCTCCAGCTTCAAGAAACATGGTAGAACCACGGGTTTTCCAGGCATTTTTGCTAATAAGCACCTTGTCATTTTTAGTAAATTGTCCTGTGGATAACATGGAATACACAACATAAGCAGTCATCATTTTAGTCAGGCTTGCCGGAGGACGGTGTTCATGTATATTATGTCCTGTAATGACTTCTCCGCTTTCATAATCCATCAGCACATAGGCTTCTGCATTCAACTTAGGGGGAGGAACAATGGGTGTTAATATTCCTGAATCTGTGAGTGTGGTGCTTTTGTCTGCATTGATGTTACTTACCGCAGCAACACCTAAAATATCTTTACTACTGATTATCAGTAACGTTACAGAGATCCAGAATATTTTTTTGTAAGAAAATAACATTATTGAGTGACTCTTCTATCATATTTATTGATTGATTGATTTAATCTGCATTTCATTGTAACAAAAATTTATATAGGTTGCTTAAAACTATTCTGATTTAGTCGCTTTTAAGCACATACTGAGCAGCTAACAATCTTTAATATCATCACACAGCGCAGAAGCAGATACCGGATGGTTGCAAATTTTGTATTCTTCATTTACCCAACCATTTAAATCAATGAAACGACATCGATTACTACAAAAAGGGCGGTAAGGATTAGTTACCGACCATTTTACCGATGCTTTACACTGCGGACAGGCAATGATCTGTGTATTATTACCTGTTGTTAGCTTATTAACTGTCATAATGTACTTTTCCTGTTTTGCTGATACTTTTCTCATGCAGGTACAGCACTGTTCTGCCAATGACAAAACTCTTTGGCATAGTAAGTAATAATAAAATCAGCTCCTGCGCGTTTCATACTGGTTAAAATTTCTTTAACTGCCTGTTTTTCATCGACCCAGCCTTTTTTTGCAGCCGCTTTGATCATGGCAAACTCACCACTGGGATGGTACGCCCCTAAAGGTAAGTGAGGATATGCCTGCTTAATACGCCATATAATATCCAGATAAGTATGCCCCGGTTTCACCATCAGCATATCGGCACCTTCCTGAACGTCCAGGGCAGCTTCATGTAATGCTTCATTTCCATTAGCAAGATCCATCTGGTAAGTGTTGCGGTCTCCAAAAGCAGGAGCACCTTCTGCTGCATCACGAAAAGGAGAATAAAGTGAAGAAGCGTATTTAACTGCATAGCTAAGTATTGGCAGATGAGAGAAATCATTTTGATCAAGCGCTGCCCGAATGGTCTCTACCATACCATCCATCATTCCGCTTGGAGCAAGAATATCAGCACCTGCATGGGCATAGCTTACTGCAGTTTTTTTTAGTAACTCCAGTGTGTGGTCATTATTAACATCAGCACCTCTGGAGGTTTGGTGAACAATACCACAATGACCATGTGATGTATATTCGCAAAAGCAGATATCTGCTATTATCAGCATATCGGGTGCAATGATTCTGATTGTTTTTATCGCTTGCTGAATAATACCCTGATCTGAATAAGCATCAGAGCCGTAATCATCTTTGTTTGCCGGAATGCCAAATAGTATTACCGCAGCAATACCAAGGTGCTGAATTTCATTTATTTCAGTAGCGAGATCTTTCAGAGACAACTGGTAATGTCCCGGCATAGATGAAATCTCTTTTTTACCGTTCAGACCTGCCTTGATAAAAAGTGGCAAAATTAAATGGCTATGACTAACATTGTTTTCTCTTACCAGAGAACGGATAGCCGGTGTAGCACGAAGCCGGCGTGGTCTTGATTTAGGATATGATGGTAGCAACATAGTGTTTGTTCATCAGCATAGTTTTTCAAAAAGTCGTACCCGGCTTTGTTATCCGGGAATATATCAGATTGCATAAATCATAGCGAATTTAAAAATTATATAAATACATTTTGTGAATTTTTAACAAAGAAATACATTGTTTATTGCCAGTTTAAAAAAGTATCGCCTACATTGTATGCCATTATTTTGGATAAATATAAAAATACTGATAAAGTAGCGGGAGTCTTTCTCGTATTAAGGAAGTCATCTATGGATAAACAGAAAGAAAAGCAAATTTATCAGTGGCTCAAAAAGCAAGCTAAACCAGCAGCAAAATGGTTTAGTCTCACGAGCTTGCTAGGTATTTTTAATGGTTTTTTAATGATTGCGCAGGCAGGATTGCTGGCGCGGATCATCAGCCTGATCGTAATGCATAATTATACTTACCGGCAAATGCTCAATATAATGATTGCTTTACTCATTGTGTTAATAGTAAAAGCCTGCGTACAATGGTTGAGAGAATTATGCAGCTTTCAGCTGGGTAAACAGGTTTGTCAACAACTGCGAAAAAAACTCCTCGATAAAATTGCAACAGTAGGACCTTTGGGACTTAACCAAAAAACAACCGGACAGTGGGTGATATTAATACAGGAAAACATCAGCCAGATGCATGACTTTTATGCACGTTATCTGCCGCATTTACGTATTATGTCGATCCTTCCTCTGGTTACTATCATTATTGCTTTTTGCTGTAACTGGGCAGCAGGCTGTATTTTTTTAATTACTACACCGCTCATCCCTTTTTTTATGGTTATTGTGGGGAATAAAGCAGCAGAAGCTAACCGTAAAAACTTCCAGGTCTTGGCTGATCTGGGGCATTATTTTCTCGACCGGCTTCAGGGGTTAGCAACATTACGGTTGCTGAACAGAAGTAAAAAAGAGAGTAGCAATATTGCTTCTGCAGCGGAAAATTTTCGCGTCCATACCATGCGGGTTTTGCGTTTGGCTTTTCTCTCTTCTGCTGTACTTGAATTTTTTGCCTCTGTTTCTGTGGCGTTAACGGCTGTTTATCTTGGAATGACCTACCTTGATTATTTGAATTTTGGTACGTGGGGTCAGCCACTCACACTGTTTATCGGTTTTTTCCTGCTATTGCTGGCACCTGAATTTTATAATACATTTCGTGAACTCGGAACACACTACCATGCCCGAGCACAGGCCATTGGCGCCGGAGACACCGTTATGGATTTTTTTTCAACACCGGAAATTTTCCACAGAAAGAATCAGCGATCTTTTACTGCATCTTCTCAGTTATTAATGCTGACCTGTGAAAATCTCACCGTAAAGGCGCCTGACGGTACAGTATTATTAAATGATATTTCCTTTAGTATCCAGCCCGGAGAGTTTGTTACAATCACAGGACCTTCCGGTGGTGGAAAAAGCACTCTGATAAGGACTTTGCTTGGATTTTATGTGTATGAAGGCAGCATCATTATAGATGGTCAGGAGTTACGCGATATCAATCTTCAGCAATATCATAAGTACGTCGGTTGGTTAAATCAAAGCCCCTCTTTAATACATGGATCTGTTGCAGATAATGTTCGTTTAGGTGTTGAAACACTGGATGATGATGCAGTTAATGAGGCTTTAAAGCAGGCATATGCAACAGAGTTCGTAGAAAAAATGGCTGACGGTATACACACCCCTTTGGGAGAAAATGCCAGTCGCCTTTCTGTGGGTCAGGCACAACGTATTACGCTGGCACGTACTTTAATCAGAAAAGGACAACTAATATTTTTAGATGAACCCACAGCAAATCTGGATAAAAAAAGTGAACAGCTCATCAATGACAGTCTGCAAAATTATAAAAAGCATTGTACGATGCTGATGGCAACACATAAAATTAGCCAAATGGAAGCAGCGGATAATATTCTTTTGCTAGATCAGGGGAAACTGATCGCTTCAGGTTCACTGTCAACATTAAAAACAACTTCAACGCTGTTTAAAGCACTTTGGAACACCTGGCAAACATTTGAACATTATAACCAGTATCCACCAGCAGAAACAAAACCTCCTGCTGGAAAATTTATTCCTCTTTCACACGAGGATAAATCATGAAAGAGCTGTTACCTTTTCTGCGCTTATACAAACGCTGCCTTCCACAGATGGCACTGGGTGTGCTATTAACATTTATCGCATTGCTGGCGGCTGTTAGTTTACTTGCCATCTCTGGCTGGTTTTTGAGTGCTTCAGCGCTGGCGGGTCTGACTTTAATGACCGCAAAAACATTTAATTTTTTCACTCCCGGTGCAGGTGTTCGCGGCTCTTCCATTACCCGCACTGCTGCCCGCTATTTTGAGCGAGTTGTTAACCACGATGCTACTTTCAAATTACTTACTCACATCAGGGTGAGTTGCTATAAAAAGCTGGAACCACTAACACTGGTTGTCTTACAAAACTACCGTCAAGGTGATCTTTTTAACCGTTTTGTAACCGATACAGATACACTTGACCATCTTTACCTGCGCTTAATTTCACCTTTCATAACCACTGCGCTGGGTTGCTTAAGCGTTGTCATATTTGTGCAGTTTTTTTCAGGAATGCTTGCACTTATAATGATACTGTTTTTTCTGGCTGGTATCGTTATAATACCTGCTGTTGTCTACCGGTTCGGGCATCATCCGGGTGAGCAGATCAGCGATCAGATCAAACAGCTAAGGACGAGTATTATTGACTATATAAGTGGCTATACTGATCTGGTCATAAATGGTGCTGAGCCTGCCTTTAAAGCCCTTATAACTGATAATGAAAAAAAATTATATCAATACGAAGAGCATATGGCTTTTCTGTCCGGCATATCTTCGGCTGCTATTACGATACTGTCAGGACTGACACTTTTAGCTATGATTGGTATCAGCTCAGTGCTGGTATCATCCGGTATTATGCCAGGACCTGTAGCGGCAATGTTAATACTGATCACCATTGGCATGTCTGAAGCCATCATTCCTTTGCCGCAGGCGATGCAGGTACTTGGTAAAATTAAACGTTCAGCAATGAGGATAAACGCAGTACTGCAACAAAAGGCAAATATCACCTTTGTTAAAGAACCGGTCAAAACCAACACTATTTCATCAGATGCTGCTGATATTGATATTACCCATCTGAGCTACCGTTATCCGGGAACAACAGGCTTTATATTAAATGATTTGAACTTACATCTTCTGCCAGGAGAAAAAGTAGCGATTACCGGTCATACTGGTTGTGGAAAATCAACACTGCTGAATTTATTAACACGTGCTGATAATCCTGAGAGCGGACAAATCAATATCAATCAACAACCTGTGGATACTTTTACAGAAAACGTATTGCGTCAAACCATGGCTGTCATGCCACAGCGGATACATATTTTTAACGGTACACTCAGAGATAATTTACTGCTTGCCAACTCCCATGCCAATGATGAGCAGCTGATAGCTTTATTGACACAGCTCAACCTGCACTATCTGTGTAAGAATGGTAAAAGTGATCTTAATACACGGATAGGGACAACAGGAAGAGTATTATCTGGCGGAGAAACTCGCCGTATCGGTATTGCCCGGGTTTTATTGCAGGATGCACCCATTGTACTGCTGGATGAACCTTCTGAAGGGCTTGATAGCCTTACAGAAGAAAAAGTACTAAAAGCAATAATAAATTTTTGCTCAAACCGTACTTTGTTAGTGCTAACCCACAAACCCGCTATTTTGCAGTATATGGATAAAATTTATCCCTGGGAGTATTTGCAGCCAGAATAACAGTTATGCAAGCTCCTGCGGATGCAGGAGCAGACTAATAAAATCATAGTAATTCACATCACAACGTGATATGATTTTTTTGTTTGATATCAAACATTTGTAAAATCTGAAGATTTTTCAAAAAGATAATGATCTTCAAAAAGCCTTGATGCATATGAAGAAAGTTACGACTATTGATTGTTTTGTGTATTAAAACCAGTTTTCAGGAATAAAAATAAAAAGCTTTTATAAATTAATATGTTAATTTAAATAAGTTGTTAAATCACAAAAAATTATTTGAAAAATGAATAATATTTTTACTTTATTTTTATATGATTATTATTTAGAGGTGTATCCAATGGAAGGTAATCCAACCCCATCTATAGTCCCGGGCAGTGCGTCAGCAACTACAGCTGCATTGCCATCTTCTGGTAACCATCCGGTATCACAATACTGTGAAGCTGCTCAACTCACAGCAGAGAATAATAAAGTCAAATCATTGCTTAAAGGAATAATACAAAAATTCGGAGCAATACTAAAAAACATACCGGACATGATTCGAAATTTTTTTAACACAGTCGTTCGCTTGTATAAAACACCAGATGATGTTGATGTTAATGCAACTGATGAGCACGGTAACACCTTGTTAATGCGCTATATTAATGCAGGTCAGGGTTATGAAAACCAAATACAATACTTATTGAGCAAGAAAGGTATTGATGTAAATAAACAAAACAATGATGGTATAACACCTTTAATATTGGCTGTAGGAAAGAGACTACCGGAGTATGTAAAACTCCTGCTAAACTGTGATGGTATTGATGCTGGTATACAAGGAGAAAATGCTAATACAGCTTTAATATCTGCTGTTTCAGGTTGCCTTCAGGATGATGAACCAAAACAATTAGAGTGTTTAAAACTCCTGATTAACAGCGGTATCAATCTTAATATTAATGCAACAAATATTAACGGAGACTCAGTTTTAACTGCCTGTATATACAAATCAAGTCCGGAATATGAGGAGCTCCTGGAGTTTGTAATGAAAAGGGAAAATAATCTCAACTAAAAAATACAAAAAGCTTATTTTCATTAATTTATACCACTTGGTAATGTGGGGTTTTCACCCCTTCCACCAATTCAAAAACTGCTAGCTACAGTTTCAACCTCCACAGATTCCTGTGAACAGATTAATAAAATCATAGTAATTTACATTACAACTTGATACAATAATCCTTTTAATACCCAGCTACTGTAAAATATAAAGATTTTTATATTTTTCAAAAAGGTCAGGGTCTTTAAAAAGCGTTGATGAAAATGAATTAAAGTTACGACTATTGATCTGATCGTTTTGTGTATTAAAACCAATTTTTAGAAATAAAAGTGAAAAGCTTTTATAAGTTAATTAATAAGTCAGCAAGTTAATGTGTATCAGCTGTTAACTATCAAAAATCATTTGATAAATAATACTCTTGCTTTATTTTTATGCGACTATTGGTATTTGATTATTATTTAGAGGTATGCATCCAATGGGAAGTAGTCCAACCTTATATACAGCTTTGGGTAATACAGCAACTACAGCTGCATTGTCATCTTCTGATAACCACCCGGTACAATACTGTAAAGTTGCTCAACTCACAGTAAAGAATAATCCAGTCAAATTATTACTTAAAAAAATAGTAAAAAAGCTTGGAGTAATATCAACAAGCATAAAGAATATCATTAAAAAGTGTTTGAACGCATTAGTCATTTGGTATCAAACGCAACGATATGGTGTCAATTCAGCTGATGATAGAGGCAAAACCTTGTTAATGCACGATCTGGCAGCAGGTCGTATAGACAGAGCAATAATCCGGGCCGGTCAAAAAGACGTTAATCTTAGCGCAAGGGATGATTGTGGTAAAACAGCTTTAATGTATGCTGTTGAAGCAGATGAGTTGGATTTTGTAAAATGCCTGCATGAGAAGGGTGTTCATCCTGATGAAACAGATAGTTATGGCGAAAATACGCTAATGCTTGCTGCACAGAACGATAACCTGGATATTTTAGTATACATGCGTAATAAAGGTATTGGTGTTGATCAAAAAGATCTGTTTGGCCAAACAGCTTTAATGTATGCTGCTGAAGCAGGTGCGCAGGACTGTACAATATACCTGTGTGAGCACGACGCTGATCTTAATGCAACAACTGAACGTGGCGAAACCACACTAATGCTTGCTGCACAGGCAGGTAAACTGGATAGTGTAAAATACCTGCATGAGAAGGGCTCTGATCTTAATGCAGCAGATGAGTATGGCAAAACACCTTTAATGTTTGCTGCAGAGAAAGGTCATCCGGACTGTGTAACATATCTGTGTGAACAAGGCGCTGATCTTAATGCAACCGATCAATACGGCAGAACACCTTTAATGATTGCTGCAGAAAATAACGCGCTAGACTGTTTGACATACCTGCATGGGAGAGGTGCTGATATTAATGCAACCGATCATCAATACGGCAGAACACCTTTAATAATTGCTGCAGAAAATAACGCGCTAGACTGTTTGACATACCTGCATGGGAGAGGTGCTGATATTAATGCAACCGATCAATACGGCAGAACAGCTTTAATGCTTGCTGCAAGATGGTACAATTACGTGGATTGTGTAAGATGCCTGCATGAGAAAGGTGCTGATATTACTGCAACAGATAAAAATGGTGACACAGCTTTAATGTTTGCTATAGGCGGATATGCAGCGGACTGTATAACATATCTAGTCGAGCATGGTGCCAATATTCATGTAAAAAATGGTGAAGGCAAAACAGCTTTACAACATGCTAAAGACCTGAACAATCTAGACGGTGTAAAAATTCTGGAGGAGTTTGTAATGAAAACGGAAAATAATGCCAGCTAGCTATAGTTTCAGCCTTTATATTTAGCCCCGGTTCGGAGTTTTTGATTTAATAAAAACCCTTTATTAACAAGCAGGTAACCCTGAAAAGTTACGCCATGATGGATTCCAAACCTCATCTCCTTATCAAATGTACGGCTTAGCTAACCTTATGTATTTC